>JBAREU010000337.1:0-2882 GCA_049796515.1 Solirubrobacterales bacterium | reverse complement strand
GGTCACGACGCCGGCCTGCCGGCGGAGATCGAGCGGCTGGACGCCGAGGCCCTGGCGCAGAAGGGCGGCGAGCCAGTGCCGTGTGCGCCGGGAGGCGACCGCCTCGCCTATGTGCTGTTCACCTCCGGCTCGACCGGGCGCCCGAAGGGCGTCGAGGTGACCCATCGCAACATCGTCCACTTCGTCTGCTCGGGGAGCGACCTGATCGCTCGCGGCGACGACGTCGCCCTCCACGTCGTACCGCTCGGCTTCGACATCTCCGGGCACGAGATCTGGGGTGCGCTCGCCAACGGGGCCCGCCTGGTGATAGCCCCGCCCGGGCGACCTGACCCCGCTGAGCTGGGCCGGTTGATCGCCGACCGCGGAGTGACGATCCTGACGATCTCGGCCGGGCTCCTGCACGAGCTGGTCCACGCGGCCCTGCCCGACCTCGGCGGAGTGAGGCTGATCGCCAGCGGCGGCGACGTGCTCTCGCCGACCGCCGTCGTGGAGATGCGCCGTACGCATCCCAGTGTGCGGCTGCTGAACAGCTACGGCCCGACCGAGGCGACGATCGCCGCCACCAGCTTCGAGGTGGCCGAGGTCGACGGGGAGCCGGTGCCGATCGGCCGGGCGCTGTCCGGCTACCGGCTGCGGGTCCTGGACGAGGACGGCGAGCCTGTGCCGGCCGGCGACCCCGGCGAGCTCTGGATCGGCGGGGCCGGGGTCGCCCGCGGCTACCGCAACGATCCGGAGCGTACGGCGGCGGCCTTCGTCCCCGATCCCGCCGGCGGCAGGATGTACCGCACCGGCGACCGCGTTCGCCTGCGAGCGGACGGAGAGCTGCTCTTCCTCGGCCGGCTCGACGACCAGGTCAAGATCTCATCCCAGCGGGTCGAGCCGGGGGAGGTCGAGCACGTCCTGGCCAGCCACCCCAGCCTGCGCACCGCGGCCGTCGTCGCCCGCGAGGACGTTCCCGGTCACAAGCACCTCGTCGGCTACGCCGTGCCGAACCCGGGGACCACGCCACAACCGCAGGAGCTGCGCAACCACGTCGCCGAGCGCCTGCCGGCGTTCATGGTCCCCAACACGATCGTCCTGCTCGACGCGCTGCCTCTGAACGAGCGCGGGAAGGTCGAGCGCTCGGCCCTGCCTGCACCCTCGCGGGGGCAGTTGGGCGAATCTGCGGGGTCAGAGGACCCGATCGCGAAGCTGATGGCGGAGGTCCTCCAGCTCGACTCGGTCGGGCCCGACGAGAACTTCTTTGAGCTCGGCGGCTCGTCGCTGCTGGCGATCCAGCTCGTCGGTCGACTGCGCGAGCAGCTCGACCTGCCAGCCGACATCGGGGCCGTGTTCGAAGCCCCGACCCCGTCCGCCTTGAGCGAGCTGCTCGCCGGCCAGGGAGAGCCGGCGCCCGCGCTGCCGCCATTGCGACCGGGACCGTCGCGGGCGACCGCGCCCCTGAGCGCCGCCCAGCGCCGCGCCTGGCTCTTCTGCCGCATGAACCCCGACTCGATCGCCTACCAGTTCGCGGTGATCTTCCAGCTCGAGGGACAGCTCGACCGGAACGCCCTCGAGGGCGCCCTCGCCGACCTGCTGCGGCGCCACGAGATCCTCCGGACCTCCTTCGAGGAGAGGGACGGCGAGCCGGTCGCGGTCATCCACGACGAGCGGCAGCCTTGCCTGGATGTCGTCGACCTGCGGGGAGAGAAGCGCGACGCCTGGTCGCGATTGGTCCGCGCGTGCGTGCGGACTCAGATCGACCCCGGTGATGCGCCGCTTGTGCACTGGACGTTGGTTCGGCTCGACGAGGACCGCTGGCGCCTGATCCACGCCGAGCACCACCTGATCCACGACGGCTGGTCCTTCGCGGTGCTGGCCGGAGAGCTCGCCGAGCTGTACTCGGCCAGAGCCGAGGAACGCGCGCCCGACCTGGCGCCCGCGGTGCAGTTCCAGGATTACGCGCGCTGGGAGCAACTTGTGCTCGAGGGCCCGGCGGTACAGCGCCAGGTCGACCACTGGGCCCGAGTCCTCGACCCCGACCCGCCGCTGCTGCAGCTCCCCGGGGAGCGTCCGCGTCCCGCGCGCGAGTCGTTTGCCGGCGGTTCGGTCCGGCGCCGGCTCGACGCCGACCTCGCCGCACACCTGCGAGCGCTCGCCCACGAGAACGGGGCCACCCTCTTCATGGTCACGCTGGCGGCCTTCCTCACCCAGCTGCGGCGCTACTCGGGCCGCGACGACCTCCAGATCGGCTCGGGCCTGGCCAACCGGCGCGACCCCAATTCCGAGCGGACGATCGGGATGACCGTCAACACGGTTGGCCTGCGTTGCGATCTCGGCGGCGACCCCGACGTGCGTGAGCTGCTCGCTCGGGTGCGCCGCACCGCACTGGATGCCTACGCCAACGCCGACGCGCCGTTTGACGCCGTGGTGCGCGCCGTCGGCGCCAGGCGCGACCCCACCCGCTCGCCCCTGATCCAGACCCTCTTCTCCTTCCACGACGCACCGCGGACGGATGAACGCTGGCAGGGGCTGAACGTCCGCCTCGTCCAGGGCATCCCCAACGGGACGGGGAAGGCCGACCTCAACGTGATCGGCGTCGCCGAGGGCGACGGCGGGATGACCTTCCTCTGGGAGCACTCCGAGCTGCTCTCCGACGCGGCAGCGGACCGCCTCGCCGGTCACCACCTCCGCCTGCTGGAGCAGTTCGCGGCGCGTCCGGACGCACGCCTCTCGGAGTTGGACCTCCTCAGCGAAGAGGAGCGGACGGAGCTGCGCGCGTGGAACGCCCCCGGCGGCTCCTACGATCGCGAGGCGACGCTGCCCGGTCTGGTCGGGGCGCAGGCGGGGCGCACGCCGGAGGCGACCGCGGTCCTCGACGGAGCCCAGCGCCTGACCTACGC
>JBAREU010000336.1:0-2339 GCA_049796515.1 Solirubrobacterales bacterium | reverse complement strand
GGGGCCCATATGGACCCCTGAGCGACGGCACGTCCCTGGCCAGCCAGCCAGTCGCCGCTTAGAATCCCCCGGATGAGTGAGCGGGAAGTCAGGGTCGCCGTGATCGGCGCCGGCATGTCGGGGATCGGCGCGGCGATCCACATGCGCCGGGCGGGGATCGAGGACTTCGTCGTTTTGGAGCGCGGCAGCGCGCCAGGTGGCACCTGGCGTGACAACACCTACCCGGGCTGCGCCTGCGACGTGCCCACGGCGCTCTACTCCTACTCCTTCGCGCCGAAACCGGACTGGAGCCGGGCCTTCGCCCCGCAGGAGGAGATCCGTCGCTACCTGCTCGACGTCGCCGCCGAGCACGGGGTGGCCGACCGCATCCGCTGCAACGCCGACGTGCTCGATGCCGAGTGGGACGAGGGGCGCCAGCGCTGGCTGCTCCAGACCGGCGCCGGCGAGTACGCCGCGCGGGTGCTGGTCTCGGCCACCGGCCCCTGGAGCGAGCCAGTCGTCCCCGAGCTGCCCGGGCTGGAGAGCTTCGAGGGCAAGGTCTTCCACTCCTCACGCTGGGACCACGACCACGACCTCGACGGCGCCCGCGTGGCGACGATCGGCAGCGGCGCCTCGGCGGTCCAGTTCGTGCCGGAGATCCAGCCGCGGGTCGAGTCGCTGACGGTCTTCCAGCGCACCGCGCACTGGGTCCTGCCAAAGGCCGACCGGCCACTCGGCCGCCGCGCCCACTCGATCTTCCGCCGCTGGCCCGCCACCCAACGCGCCGTGCGCGGCGGGCTCTACGGAACCGCCGAGATCCTCGGGGTCGCTACCCGCAACCCACGGCTGCTGGCACCGCTGCAGGCGGCCGGCCGCCGTCACCTGCGCCGCTCCGTCCCCGACCCGGAGCTGCGCCGCATCCTCACGCCGGACTACACGATCGGCTGCAAGCGACTGCTCTTCTCGAACGAGTGGTACCAGGCGCTCAGCCAGCCCAACGTCGACGTCGTCCCCCACGCGGTCGAGGAGGTGCGCCCGCACGGGGTCGTCGGCGCCGACGGAATCGAGCGCGCGGCCGACACGATCATCCTCGGCACCGGCTTCACGATCACCGACCTGCCGATCGCCTCGCGGGTGCGGGGGCGGGGCGGGCGCAGCCTCGACCAGACCTGGCAGGGGAGCCCGACCGGCTACCTCGGCAGCGTCGTCAACGGCTTCCCCAACTTCTTCATCCTGCTCGGCCCCAACATCGGCAACGGCCACTCTTCGGCGTTCATGCTCTCCGAGACGCAGATCGGCTACATGGTCGAGGGACTGCGGGCGATGTCGCGCAGCGGCCTGGCCAGCGTCGAGGTCCGCGAGGAGACCCAGGCGCGCTTCAACGAGGAGGTCCAGTCCCGGCTCGCCGGCACTGTCTGGAACGCGGGCGGCTGCATGAGCTACTACCTCGACGCGAACGGCCGCAACAGCACGATGTTCCCCGGCTCGACCTTCGAGCTGCGCCGCCGGCTCGGCCGCTTCGATCTCGCCGACTACACGACCCGGGCGCCCGAGCCGGAGCCGGCCACGGTCTGATGGGCCTGGCCGGGAGGGCGCAGGCGCGGCTGATCCGCGCTGCGGAGCCGCTGGTCAACCCACCCTCCGCGATCGACGAGGGTGAGCTGAGGGCGGCGGTCGCCGGCAAGACGGTGCTGGTCACCGGCGCCTCCTACGGGCTCGGCGAGGCGACCGCCCGCCGCCTCGGCGCGGCCGGCGCGACCGTCCTGCTCACCGCCCGCTCGGCCGAGCGACTGGAGGAGATCGCGGTCGAGATCCGCGCAGCGGGGGGCGCCGCCCACGCTCACCCCGCCGATCTGACCGACATCGCGAGCGTCGAGGCGCTGGCCGAGTGGGTGCTGGACGCCCACGGTCACGTCGACATAGTCGTCAGCAACGCGGGCAAGTCAATCCGCCGCTCGGTCGAGCTCTCCTACGACCGCTTCCACGACTTCGAGCGGACGATCGGGATCAACTACCTGGGACCGGTGCGTCTGCTGCTCGCGCTGCTGCCCTCGATGCGGGCGCGCGGTGAGGGACACATCGTCAACGTCTCGACGATCGGCGCCCGGATCGCACCGGGACCGCGCTGGGGTGCCTACCAGGCTTCGAAGAGCGCCTTCGACATCTGGCTGCGCAGCGTCGCCCCGGAGCTGCGCGGCGACGGCGTCACCGCGACCTCCGTCTACATGGCGTTGATCCACACCCGGATGAGCGCCCCCACGCCGATCTACCGCCACGTGCCGGGCCAAACGCCCGAGCAAGCGGCGGCGACGATCTGCCGGGCGATCGTGCAGCGGCCGCGGTCGATCGCCCCCTGGTGG
>JBAREU010000335.1:0-7808 GCA_049796515.1 Solirubrobacterales bacterium | reverse complement strand
CGAGATGGACGCCGACTTCTCCCATGAGCCGGCCTACATACCTCGCCTGCTCGCTGCCGCCGAGCGGGCCGACGTGGCTATCGGCTCCCGCTACGTAACGGGCGGAGGGGTCGGCGACTGGGGCGTGCTGCGGCGGGCGATCAGCCGCGGCGGCAGCGCTTACGCACGGTTCGCGCTCGGCGTCGCGGTGCGCGACCTGACCGGCGGCTTCAAGTGCTTCCGCCGCGAGGTGTTGGAGTCGATCGATTTCGACTCGGTTCGTTCGCGCGGATACGCCTTCCAAGTCGAGCTGACCTACCGCGCGATCCGCCTCGGCTTCAACGTGGCGGAGGTGCCGATCGTCTTCCGCGATCGCCGCGTCGGCAGCTCCAAGATGGACCGCTCGATCGTCCTCGAGGCCATCTGGCGGGTCCCTCTTCTACGCTTTGCCGGAAAGGGCGACGAGCGGCGTCTGCCGGACTCGTAGGACCTCGCTATACTTTCTGAAGTATTGAGCGCTGAACCTCGACTCACGGGAGACCGATACCAGTGACCGGCAAGCTCACCGACGTGACCGACGCAACCTTCAAGTCCGACGTCCTCGAGGCCGACAGCCCCGTGCTCGTCGACTTCTGGGCGCCCTGGTGCGGCCCCTGCCGCGTTGTCCATCCGGTCCTCGAGGAGATCGACGACGAGCGCGACGATCTGACGATCCTCAGCCTCAACGTCGACGAGAACCAGCAGACCGCGGCAGAGTACGAAGTGCTCTCGATCCCGACCCTGCTCCTCTTCAAGGACGGCGCGATCGCCAAGAAAGTCGTCGGGGCGATGCCGAAGCGGCGTCTCGAGGCCGAGCTCGAGCCGGCGCTCGCTTAGCGCCCGAGAGCGGAGCAGCCGGCGATGCCGTTCGTCCACGTCCACTGGTTCGAGGGTCGCAGCGACGAGCAGAAGGCCGAGATCGCAAAGCGGATCGAAGCGGCGCTGGTCGAGGTGGCCGGCGCCGCCCCGGAGCACTGCTGGGTGAAGTTCTCCGACTCGCCGAAGACCGACTTCATCATCGGCGAGAGCGACCGGGACTGACCGGCTCGGCAGCCTTCCGGATGGCTGGTCCGGCGTGTGGCTCGAGCAAAAGGATGGGTCCTGCTCAAAAGAGATAACCTGAGCGGTCAGCGGTCATGGGGAGGACGGCAAAATGAAGCGATGGGCGGCTGTGGTCGCGCTCTGCGCGGTCGCCATGCTCGGGATCGGGCCGTGCCCCCGAGTCAAGTGCAATTCCTCCTGTTCGAACATTCTGGACCTATGTACCTACGCGTGCCCTACCGGCATCGCCGGTTTCGGGGGCTACAAGGGGGCGAAGGCCTATTGCGAAGAGAACCCCGACACCGCCGGCTGCTCGAACCTGCCCGCTTTCTAAGGGACGCCGGGGCGCAGAACGATCGCCGACCAGCCCGAGCAAGCCGAGCTCGAGACCACTTGGTCGAACTGGTGGGGCTCACCCCAGCTGTTCGCCGGCGTGGCCTCGGCAATGGGGAAGTCGCTGGCGGATGGCGCCGTGGCGCCGACGCCCTCGATCGCCATCGTCTGGGCGGATGGCGTCGAGCAATCGTTCGACGGTCCCGAGGAGTTCGTCGCCGGACACCCACCGGAGCAATTACGCGGTTTCCGGCGGCTCGCGGCCACAGCCAGATCGGACGGATGCGAGGTCACGTTCGAGCTGAACAGGAAGCAGCGATGGTGGCGCTCCGACGGCGAGGCGCTGTTGCGGATAACCGGCGCCGAACCGGAGGCGGCGCGGGAGAGGATGGCGCAGCTGCTGCCGGTGGCCGGGTCCGGCTACCAGGACTTCTGGGGGCCGTGCTCGATACCGGACGGCCTCGCGCCGGGCAACACGCACCGGTACCTGCACCTGGTCAGGGTCGGACTCAACTGCCTCGTGGCGGCGATCCTCGGGGCGGGGCTCTACCTGGCCACGGCGCAGTTCGAGGTACCGGCCCTGGCATTCGGCGCGCTCCTGATCGGCGCCGCGGTCCCGACCGCCATCGACCGGGTCGTGCCGGAGATCGACGTCGCCCCTGGCGGGCGCACCCGCTTCCGCGCCGTGCTGGGCTGGCTGTCGCTGGCCGCGTTCACCCCGGTCGGTGCCTGGTTCGTCAGCCTCTTCACCGGTTGAGCGCGATGCGCAGCTCGCACCCGTCGATGGTGGCTGTGACGCCATCAGCATCGTCGTAGGCGACCTTGACGGCGAGGACCTCGCCGCTGACGTAATCCTCGTGGGCGCGGGCGGCCGCCAGCAGCTCCTCGTCGCCGCCGAGGCTGAGCTCGATCCGGTCGGTGATCTCCAGGCCGGCTTCTTTGCGGGCGTTCTGGACCGCGTGGACGATCTCGCGGGCGAGGCCCTCACAGCGTAGCTCGTCGTCGAGCTCCAGCTGCAGGGCGACGGCATGCCCGGCCTCCGCCTCGACCTCGTACCCCTCCAGCGGTTGCAGCGAGAGGGTGACCTCGTCGGCGTCGATCGCGTGCTCGTCGGCGTCGACGTTGATCCCGACCTGTCCCCCTTCCCCCATCACCGCGGCCACGTGAACGGGATCGAGCGCCTCGATCGCGGCAGCGACCTGCGGCATGCGCCTGCCGAAGCGGGGACCTAGCGAGCGGTAGTTGGGCTTGACCGCGTAGCTGACCAGCTCCGACTCCTCCTCGACGAAGTCGAGCTGCTTGACGTTGAGCTCGGCCTTGACCAGCTCGGCACGGGCCGAGATCGCCTCGCGCTCGGCGTCGTTGGCGACGATCACCGCGCGGCGCAGCGGCTGGCGCATCTTGGCCTTGGCCTGAGCACGGGCGGCGCGGCCGAGCTCGACCGTCAGCCGCACCGCCTCCATCGCCGTCTCCAGCTCCGGGTCGGCGAGCGCGGGATCGGGCTGGGGAAAGTCGCGCAGGTGGACAGAGTCGGGCAGCTCGCCCAGGCGCTCCGCCTCGCCTCCGGCCAGGTTGAGGTGAATCTCGTCGGCGAGGAAGGGGGTGAAGGGAGCGAGGAGGGCCGCAATCTCGAGCAGGCAGTGGCGCAGGGTGGCGAATGCCGCCCGGTCCCCCTCCCAGAAGCGTCGCCGCGAGAGCCGCACGTACCAGTTCGAGAGCTCCTCGACGAAGGCGGCGATCTCGCGCCCGGCGGCGGTGCAGTCGAAGTCGTCCATGTGCTCGGTGACGGATGCAACGATCGCCTGCAGGCGGGAAAGCGCCCACTTGTCGAGGTCCTCCGTCGGCTGGAGGTCGCCGCGGAAATCGTCCGGCGTCAATTCCTCTGCGTTCGCGTAGAGCACCCAGAACGAGTAGGTGTTCCAGAGGGTGAGCAGGAACTGGCGCACCGATTCGCCCACCGTGTCGACGGAAAAGCGGTAGCCCGACCAGGGCTGCTGCGCGGTCAGGTAGTACCAGCGGAAGGCGTCGGCGCCGTGGGCGGCGATCACGTCCCAGGGCTCGACCACGTTGCCCTTACTCTTCGACATCTTCTGTCCCTCGGGGTCGAGGATCAGGCCGAGGCAGACGCAGTTGCGGTAGCTGGAGGTGTCGAAGAGCAGGGTCGACTCGGCGAGCAGGGTGTAGAACCAGCCGCGCGTCTGGTCGATCGCCTCGCAGATGAAATCGGCTGGGAAGCGCTCTTCGAACAGCTCCTCGTTCTCGAAGGGGTAGTGGAACTGGGCGAAGGGCATCGCGCCGCTGTCGTACCAGGTGTCGATCACCGACTCGACCCGGCGCATCTCGCCGCCGCAGCGCTCGCACTCGACCGTCATTCCGTCGATGTGGGGGCGGTGCAGATCGTCGGGCACCTCGCCGATCGCGCGCTCGCGCAGCTCCGCCACAGAGCCGGCGCAGAAGCGCCCATCGCACTCCGCCGCGCTGCACTCCCAGATCGGCAGCGGCGTGCCCCAGTAGCGGTCGCGCGAGAGCGCCCAATCGACGTTGTTCTCCAACCACTTGCCGAAGCGGCCATGCTTGATGTGCTCCGGGTGCCAGCCGATCTCCTCGTTGTTGGCGAGGAGTTGCTCGCGGGCGCGCGAGGTGGCGACGTACCAACTCGACTTGGCGTAGTAGAGAAGCGGGGTACCGCAGCGCCAACAGTGCGGGTAGGCATGCTCGTAGACCTGCTCGCGGAAGAGCAGGCCGCGCGCGGCGAGGTCGTCGATCAGGGCGCGAGTCACCTCCGGGTCCTTGACGAACCTGCCGACGAAGCCCTCGACCTGGCTGGTGAAGGTGCCGTCCGGCTTGACCGGGTTGTAGAGGGTGCCGTGGCTCCTCGGGTCGAAGATGCCGTGCTCGGCGGCGACCGCGTAGTCGTCCTCGCCGAAGGCGGGGGCGATGTGGACAAGCCCGGTGCCGTCCTCGGTGGTGACGAAGCCGCCGGCGATTATCGGTGAGGGTCCCGGCTCACGGTCGGCGAGAGCAAAGACAGGCCCGCGGTAGCTGCGACCGACCAGCTCCGACCCGCGCAGACTGTCGATGATCTCGACACCCTCGCCAAGCACCCGCTCGACCAAGGGCTCGGCCAAGATCAAGATCTCCTCCTCGACCTTCGCCCGCACGTAGGTGACGCCCGGAGCGACGGCCACGGCGACGTTGCCCGGCAGCGTCCACGGCGTCGTCGTCCAGACCAACAGCGACTCGCCCGACTCGCTCCCATCCTCGGCCAGCAGCGGGAAGCGCACGTATATGGAGGGGTCCTCGACGTCCTCGTAGCCGAGCGCGACCTCGTGGGAGGAGAGGGCGGTTCCGCAGCGAGGGCAGTAGGGGACGACCTTGTGACCCTCATAGAGGCGCTCCTCGTCCCAGAGCCTGCGCAGCGACCACCAGACCGACTCGATGTACTCGTTCTCCAGCGTTACGTAGGGGTCGTCGAGGTCGATCCAGAAGCCGATCCGCTCGGTCAGCCGGTTCCACTCCTCGACGTACTCGAAGACCGACTCGCGGCAGCGCTGGTTGAACTCGGCGATCCCGTACGCCTCGATCTCCTGCTTGGAGGAGATGCCCAGCTCCTTCTCGACCTCGAGCTCGACCGGTAACCCGTGACAATCCCAGCCGGCCTTGCGCGGCACCCGGTAACCGCGCATCGTCCTGTAGCGGGGGTAGATGTCCTTGAAGACGCGCGAGAGGACGTGGTGGGAGCCGGGGCGGCCGTTGGCGGTCGGCGGGCCCTCGTAGAAGCTCCACACCTCGGCCCCCTCGCGGTTGGCAAGCGAGCGCTGGAAGATGTCGCGCTCGCGCCAGCGCGCCAGCACCCGCTCCTCCAGTTCGGGGAAGGACTGCCTCGGGTCGACTGGGCGGAAGCCTGCCATGGGCAGGTGATTCTAGGAGCGGCTAGGCTGCGCGCCTCATGCCCCCCACCTACGACCTGAACGGAAAGGTGGCGCTGGTGACCGGTGCCGCTCGCGGGATCGGCTACGAGGCGGCCCGCCAGATGCACATACGCGGCGCCTCGGTCGCGGTCGTCGATCTCGACGCCGGCGAGGCGCGCGAGGCGGCCGAACGGATCGGGCCGAGGGCGATCGGGATCGGCGCCGACGTCACCGACGCCGGCGCGATGCAGGCGGCGGTCGCCGAGACGGTCGAGCGCTTTGGCAGGCTCGACGTCGCCGTCGCCAACGCCGGCATCGCCCCCGCGAAGATCGCGACCGTACGCGGCACGCCGAGCGAGGAATGGGAACGCGTCTTCGAGGTCGACATGCTCGGCGTCTGGCGAACGGTGCGGGCAGCCCTTCCGCAGATCGTCGAGCACCGGGGGCAGATCGTCATCACCTCTTCCGTCTACGCCTTCGTCAACGGGATCCTGAACAGCGCCTACGCGGCGGCCAAGGCCGGGGTCGAGGCACTGGGCCGGACGCTGCGAGCCGAGTTGAAACCGCTCGGAGCGAGCGCCAGCGTCGCCTACTTCGGCTTCGTCGATACGAAACTGGTTCAGGACGCCTTTGAGCTGCCCAATTCCGGCCGCATGCAAGAGAACACGCCCGCTTTCCTGCGCAAACGAATCCAGCCGGACGAGGCGGGTGCGGCGATTGTGCGAGGCATCGAGGAACGGGCGCCGCGGATCTTCGCGCCGCGATGGTGGCGCTATGTCGCGGCCCTGCGCGGCATCCTCGGCCCGCTCCTCGATCGCCGACTCGAACGCAACGCCAATGTGATCGCGGCCGTGCGCGACATCGAGGCCGAGGCCGACGAGCAGGGCGCCGCCGCGGTCTCAGCCGCTTCTCGCTGAGCTGTCCCGGCCCGTGAGAGAGTCTCTCGAATCTGATACCTAAGTAAGTATCATTAGGGAGATGGGTTCTCCGGCCACCCTCTTACGCGAAATGCGCCTTTCCGCGGGGCTCTCGCAACGGGCCTTGGCGAATCGGGCGGACACCTCGCAACCGGCAGTCGCGCGCTACGAGCGGGGCTCCACGATTCCTTCCTGGGAAACCCTTCAGCGGCTTGCCGCTGGCTGCGGCCGGCGGATCAATCTCACCGCCGAGATGGTTCTCGATCCACACGACGTTGAGCTCGTCGAACGCCAGCTCGCGCTCACGCCGGAGGAGCGGCTACGCGCCTTGCGACGCTACGCCCATTTGCACGAGTTGGCCCAGGACAGACATGGCTGAATTGGACCCAGAGAAGCTCCTGCGCTCACTCGTAGAGCATGGGGTCGAGTTCTGCGTGATCGGTGCGGTCGCGGCATGGCTGCAGGGCAGCCCCACCGTGACGCTCGACTTAGACGTAATGCCTCAACGAGATCTCGACAATGCCGATCGCCTGGCCGCCGCGCTTAATGCGCTGGGCGTCCGGCAACCGAGCGGGGCCGCTGAGAGTGAGCTCGAGGGCGCCGACTTCCTCGGCTGGCAGACCCAGCGTTTTGAGACCACGGCAGGTCCGCTCGACGTCGTTCCACACGCTGCCGCTATTGGTGGGTTCGAGGACGTCGCGACGATCAAGCTGACGCTAGGCGACTTCTCGGTTCGCGTGATCACGCTTGACGAGGTGATCGCCTCGAAGGAGCAGCTTGGCCGGCCGAAGGACACGGCCGCTCTCCCCGCTCTCTACGCGACTCGCGAGGCGCTGCGGCGAAAGCGCAGCTAGCTCGGCCGGGTGAGCTGCTCCAGCAGGAAGGCAAAGGACTCGTAGGACTCGCCAGTAGCGCGAGTGAGGCCGATCTCGCAGGTGCGGTTGCTGGAGAGGTGGGCGTCGAAATGGCGGCCGGACAGCTCGGCGGCCTGGTCGCGGGTCGCCGCGGCGGTCAGCTCGGGGTTGCTGAGACCGCGGTCGCCGGCGAAACCGCAGCAGGTGGCAGACGGGGGTACGTAGACGTCCTCGGCGAGGGCATTGGCGAGTGAGCGCAGGCGGGGCGCGAGTCCCATCTGGCGAGTGGCGCAGGTCGGGTGGACCGTGGCGGAGTTGACCCTGTGGGCGATCTCCAGGTGCGGCAGCAGGCGGTCGTGGGCCCAGGCGACCGAGTCGAGGATCGTCACCCTCCCCAGGCGCTCCGCGTTCTCCTCGTCGAGCACCCCCTCACCGGGCTCGGCGATCGCGTGGGTACAGGAGGCAGCATCGATCACGATCGGCAGCTCGCCCTCGCCGCTCCATAGCCAGAGGCGCTCGACCATCTCGTTCGCCTTGTGGCGGTTAGCGTCGCCGAACCCTTTCGAGCTCCACGGCAACCCGCAGCAACTGCCACCGACCTCAGCGGGGATCCAGAGCGGTAGGCCGGCCCGTCGCGAGACCTCGACCAGCGGGCCGAGCGGGCCGTGGCCGAAGATGCGGTTGGTGCAGGACGGGACGTAGACGGCGGCCGCGCCCTCGCGAGTCGTCTCGGG
>JBAREU010000334.1:0-6066 GCA_049796515.1 Solirubrobacterales bacterium | reverse complement strand
GTGGAGGCGGTGATGCCCGCGCGCAGGGGCAGGCTGCTCGTCGTCGGGCGGCACCACAACCGTCTCTTCGCAGCGCGGTTCCTCGCCGACGGCAGCTCGGACAGGCGCTTCGGCAGGCGCGGCATCGCCTGGCCCAGCGTGGAACCGCGCCGCATCTGGGGCGGTGCGGCCGTTGACGGGAGGGGCCGGGCGTTGCTGATCGGCGTGGGAGGAACGTCCCGCGATTTCGCTCTCACGCGGCTGCGTTCGGATGGCAGCCTTGACCGGACCTTCGCCGGCGGATACGCCGCGGGCTTCCCCGAAGCGCAACGCACCGAGACCATCGGCCTGCAGTCAAGCGGGCGCATCGTCGTGTTCGGGGAGGCGGGGAGATGCGAACGGTCCTGTCCTCCCGGTCGGTTCGTGCTGGTGCGTTACTTCGGCGGCAACAGCAGGGCCCGCTGCGCGGGCAAGCGTGCGAACGTCGTCGGCACCCGCGGCAAGGACTCGCTGACGGGAACCGGGCACCGTGACGTGATCCAGGCCTTCGGCGGCGCCGACGTGGTCCTCGGCCTCGATGGCAACGACCTGATCTGCGGCGGCCCCGGCAACGACGATCTGCGCGGGGGCGGTGGCCGCGACCGCATTTTCGGCGGCCCGGGGAAAAACATCCAGACCCAGCAGTAAGGCGACGATGGCCGCGCTTCGTGGCCGCCGTGTCATCCTCGCCGTTTGCGTTGCGACGGCGCTGATCGCGCCCATGGCCGCCCAGGGCGCTCCGCCGCGGAGCTTCTTCGGCGTTGTGCCGCAGGGCCAGCTCTCCGCGCGCGACTTCGAGCGGATGCGCGGCGTCGTCGGCACGCTGCGGATCCCGATCTACTGGTTCCAGGCCGAGCCCAGCCCCGGCCGGTACGAGTTCGCTGGCGTCGACGAGCTGGTCGAGGAAGCAGCCAGACGCGGGATGCGAGTCCTGCCCTTCGTCTACGGCACGCCCGCCTGGCTCGCCCCCGAACCGGCCCTGCCGCCGCAGCGCACGGCGAAGGGGCGGGGGGCCTGGGCCGCCTTCCTGCGCCGCCTGGTCCGGCGCTACGGACCGGGCGGTGACTTCTGGCAGGGATGGTCGCGCCCGCAGCCGATCCGCAGCTGGCAGATCTGGAACGAGCCGAACTTCCTCCTCTTCTGGCGTCCGCGGCCATCGCCGCGCGGCTACGTGCGTCTGCTGGGGATAGCGGCGCGGGCGATCCGCGGTGAGGACCGCGGCTCCCGCATAGTTGCCGCTGGCGTCGCCCCGGTCGAGGCTGGAATGTTGCCCTGGAGCTTCCTCGCCGGGATGTACCGGGTGCCGGCCGCCAAGGCGAGCTTCGACTTGGCGGCCGTGCATCCCTACTCATCGACGATCGCCGGCATCGAGTACCAGGTGCGGCGCATCAGGCGGGCGATGGCGCGTGCCGGCGACGGCAAGAAGCCGCTACGGGTCACCGAGTTGGGGGTCGCCTCCGCCGGCCTCTTTCCGAATCCGTTCGACCGGGGTCGCCTGGGCCAGGCTCGCTACCTGAAGCGCGCCTATCGCCTGCTCTCGGAGCGCCGCCGCTGGCGGGTATCAGGCGTCGACTGGTTTGCCTGGCAGGACCTGCCGCGCCACGACGGTCACTGCGTCTTCTGTCAGTACGCAGGCCTGTTCGACGCAAGCGGAGCACCGAAGCCGGCTTGGGCCGCCTATCGGAGCGTCGCGACCGGTGCCGGGGCCGTGTCGGTCCGCTAGCCTCGCCGGGCGATGCGGATCGCCCAGGAGCTGATCGACAAGATCGTCGCCCACGCGCGGGAGGACCTGCCGAACGAGTGCTGCGGGCTGATCGGCGGCTCCGACGGCGCCGCCCGGACCGTCTACCGGGCGCGCAATGAGTTCGCCAGCCCGTTCAGCTACCGGGTCGGCTCCGAGGATCAGTACCGGATCATCGAGAAGGAGATGCGGGGGAGGGACGAGGAGCTGCTGGCGATCTACCACTCGCATACCAAGAGCCCGGCCTACCCCTCGCAGACCGACCTCAACGAGGCGGTGAGTTGGCCCGAACAGCTCTACCTGATCGTCTCCCTGGCCGATCCCGATTCCCCCGACGTCAAGGGCTTCTGGCTGAAAGACAACAGGATCGCCGAGGCCGAGCTTGTCGTCGAGTAAGGGAAAGCTGGTCAAGGTCGCTTACGCCCAGCAGCAGGCGGAGGCGGAAATGATCCAGGGATTGCTCTCCGAGCACGGCATCCCGAGCATGCTGAGGCGGGCGGCGGGCTTCGACGTACCCGACTTCCTCGCCGCCGGCCCGCGCGAAGTCCTTGTCGCCGAGGAGCTCGCGGCGCAGGCGCGCGAGGTGCTCGAGGGGACGGGCGCCGGTTAGATCGTCGCCAGCGGATCGCGCCCGTCCCAGAGGCCCTGCGAGGCGTAGGGTCGGAAGCGGATGAAGGCCGATTCGTGATGGAAGGGCTTGGCGCGGTCGACACGGACGGCCGCCTGGTGCGAGCCCCCCTTGCCGAAGGCGTACTCGCGCATTGCCGCTGCGCTGCGCCAGATCGAGAACGTCGACACCAGCCGCGGCGGGGTGAAGCGACCGAAGCCGGTGACTGCGAGTACGGCCGGGTTCTCCGCCGCGTCGCGTTCGGCGGGTGCGCCGCTACGCAGAAACGCCCGGGTCCGGGTGAGGCGAAGGCGGCCGAGCGTGAGCGCCGCGACAGGCTCGTCGTCGTCGACCGGGAACTCCCTCGCCGGTAGTCCCGCCAGCCCGTCCCAGGAGCCGAAGCAGCGTAGGGGCTGGAGGCGGGCGTGCCAGCCACCCGCCAGGTGCTCGGCGAAGGGATGGTCAGTGAGGAAGCGGTCAAGCGCCGCATCGCCGTCCCAGGCGGCGATCAGTCCGACCCGGCCGGGCTGGGGTCGCGGTATGCGATTGGAGCCCCGGCTGCCCAGCGTGGCCGCGAACGCGGCTTCCGAGTAGGTCATGCCCGGGACGCTCGCGGCGTCGAGTTGACGCAAGAGCATTCGCTGGACCCTCAGCCGGCCGACATCGGCGAGATGAACCGAGACGATCACGATTTCGCCCTTCCTGCCCGGAGGCTAACCTAGGAATAACTAAGAAGTTGTCGGACCGTACCTACTTGTGACTAAGTTGTCAACCGAAACCGAAACCGAGATCGAGGCCAGCCGGGCACCCCGCCGGCGCATGAAGGCGGCGGCGCGGCGCGAGCTGATCGCTGCCACCGCGGCCGAGCTGTTCGCCGAGCAGGGCTACCGTGGCGCCTCGATCGAGCAGATCGCCCGCCGTTCCGGGGTCACGCCGCCGGTCGTTTACGAACACTTCGAGTCCAAGCGGGAGCTCTACCGTGCCTTGCTCGAGCGCCATTTCGCCGAGTTGCGCGAGGTCTGGCGCGAGCACTTCGTCGGTGACGATCCACCGGAGCGGCGTGTCGCCAAGTCCTTCGACGCCTGGTTCGCCTACGTCGAGACCCATCCGTTTGCCGGCCGGGTGCTCTTCCGCTACAGCACCGACCCCGAGATCGAGGCGATCCACGCAGACGTCGCGGCGCGCAGCCGCGAGTCGATCCTGCCACTGTTCGCCGCTGAGCCCGGGGCTGAGAACGTCGCAGGGTCGGTCGCCGGCGAGGGGATCGAAATGGTTTGGGTCGTCCTCCGCGGCGTCCTCCAGGGTCTGGCGGTCTGGTGGTCCGAGCACCCCGACGTGCCCCGCGAGCGGGTGGTGGCGACGGCGATGAACGCGCTCTGGCTCGGCTTCGAGCGGGCTCAAGGGGGAGAGATTTGGGAGCCAGGGACTTAGAGATGTGTGCGTCTCAGCAGACACAACGTGGCAATCCGCGATTGACTGGATTGGGCCGCAAGGGCCGTGCGATCATTGTCATCCTCGCTGACGACAATCCTGATTTCGTCATTACGACCTTCCGGACGACTGATGCTCGCTGACTACGACACCAAAGCCAACGCGATTTCGATCACGCTCTTGGGTGAGATAAAAGCCGAGCGGGCGGACCAGGTTCACCCGCGCCCGATCGCTCGGTCACGCTCGACGTCGCCGTGCGATCTGCGGTCTGACGATCTCTAGGAGGCGTTAGGACGGGCGATCGCTCGCAGGTAGTCGCGCCAGGCCGCCTCGATTTCTCCCGCATCGGCGTCGAAGGCCGTTTCCAGGGTGGGGCGGGCGCCGCCGGGGATGATCTGGAGGGCGAGGCGCTCGCAGGCCTCGGGGCTGCGCTCGGTCTCGAGCAGGTCGAAGATCGTGCCGCCGAGGATCACCGCGTCGCGGCGCGAGGGCGGGAACGACGGCCGGGCGCTCTCGCGCAGGCGCCTGATCACTGCCGCTCTGTAGAGGCCGACCTGGCGGGCGAAGTACTGGGCGGCGCCCTCGACCAACCAGGCCCAGCCCAGGTAGCGGGCGAAGCGGCGCGGCGTCCAGGAGGGGGGGAGGTCGGGGTTGTTGGCGGCGATCACCAGCTGGGCATAGAGGCGCTCGGCGGTGCCGCGCAGCGCCTCGCGCGAGTCGTCCCCCGCGGCGCGCCGTTCCATGTGTGGGTCGTTGAGCACGTGCAGCTCGGTCGCCATCGCCCAGCCGGCCAGGTAGCGTCGCCCCGCCGGCGCCGCCGACCAGCGCGCCGCCGGCAGGAACGGGTGAGCGAGGGAGAGCAGGGCGGGGTTGGTGTGGACGACGACGGTGACCTCGCCTGGCACAGTCGCGAAGCGGTCCTCGAGCCGCAGCCGCAGTTCCTCCATGCGGTCGAGCGTGCGCTCGGCGAAGGCGGCGTCACCGCTGTCGTGACGGGCCGTGAAACTTAAAGAGTGAGTCTCAACCCAGGGGATGCGGCGAGCCTACAAACGTTCTTAGACGAGGACCGGCTCGGAGGCCGTGCAGACGCCGTGAATCTCGCTACGTGCGCGGTCGAACTCCTCATCTGCCATCACCGGCGTTCCCTCGAAGGGCAGGTCGCGGTCGATCTCGACCCAGGAGCGGCAGCCGTGGTACTCATCGCGGACCCTGACCGTGACCGGTCGCGGGATGCGGTGGACCCGCAGCAGCAGGATGTGCAGCGGGTGGCGCCGCTTCCAGTTGAGCCGCTTCTCGGCGTAGTCGGGCGTCCAGACGTAGTAGGGGGAGAGGTCGTCGACGATGCGCGGGTTGGTGACCGTGAGATGGTCGGTCACCTCGGCCCAGCAGCGCAGCCGGACGCGGTCGGGCTGGGGGATGCCGCCATCCTGAATCAGCGCCGCCGGGGGCGGCTCCTCGTCGGGCCAGACGCCCTCCTCGAGCGCCCGGCGCAGCTCTGGGTGGTGGGACTCGCGGACGAGGTTGTTGCGCTGATGGTCGAAGGTCGGGTAGAGGAAGAAGCGCTCGTGATCGAGCTCGAAGTGCTTGTTGTCCTCGCGGATGCCGCCCTTGCGCAGGGTCAGGAGCTGCTCGCCCTCGGCGAGAGCGCGCACCGTTACTGCCCATTCCTTTAAAGCGATCGGCATATTGAAGTCGTACCTAAGAAGGTCGGGGTAAATCTGTGACTGGGAGGTTGGCGGACCCTGTCCAGGCCGAAGCCCCGCCCAAGGCAGCGCATTCTAGACGAGGGCGGTCAAATCGCCAAATTAACGGACGCTTAGCCGTGTCCGCCCCCGCCCGGCGTCTCGATTCGGAGGACGTCCCCTGGGCGAAGGCTCCCCTCGCTCTTGCTCGGCAGCCGCTTGCCGTTGAGGAAATCGCCGCCTGGCTTGGCATCGTCACCGCCATCGCGTCCCCGGGGCGGATGCCGCCGCCGCTCGCCGATCAGCGTGTAGCGGGTCGGCGCCAGAGTTTCGATCTCCCGCACGATCCCGTCGCCGCCGCGATGAGTGCCGTTGCCGCCGCTATCCCTGCGCAGTGCCAGCTCGCGCACCCGCAGCGGGAACTCGGTCTCCAGTGCCTCGATCGGCGTGTTGAGCGTGTTCGACATCGCGACGTGGATCGCGCTCGGCCCGGCGCCGTCCGGGCAGCCGCCCTGGCCGCCGCCGAGCGTCTCGTAGTAGGTGAACCCCTCGCCGGCGAGCGTCAGGTTGTTCATCGTCCCCTGGCC
>JBAREU010000333.1:0-4514 GCA_049796515.1 Solirubrobacterales bacterium | reverse complement strand
GGCGCGGCCGTGCTCGGACACGGCGGCGCGGGCGGCGGCGCGGACGATCCCGTTCTCGCCATCCGCCAGCTCGGCGAGGCGATCGGACTCCTCCTTGGAGAAGCGCTCCGGGTAGAGCCCGTTGAGGTAGACGCGGTCGACCGCGACGCCGACCTCGGAGCGCAGCTCTTGCTCCAGCGCCGCCGACTCGTTGACCGGCATCTCCTCCGGCAGGGCGACGATCGCCGTGCCAGTGTGCTCGTGGTTGGTGATCAGGCGGTCGAGTTGCTGCGCCTGCGAGTGGATCGGACCGACCCGAGCGATCGCGGCGAAGGTGCGCGGCGTCTGCAGGAAGCCGATCCCGTGCCCGGTAGCGGGTGCGTCTACGATCACGAGGTCGTACTTGCGGCCGCTCTTGACCTTGCGGTCGGGCTGCGCCAGCTCCCAGATCTTGCCGATCGTGACCAGCTCCTTGAGGCCTGGCGTGGCGGCGGCGAGGTAGCTGAAGATGCGGCTGCGGAAGAGCATGTCGCGCATCGCCCGCACCTTGAGCTGCAGCAGCACGTACTCGCGCATCGACTCGTCGGGGTCGATCGAGATCGACCAAAGGTTCTCGGCCATCTCGACCTCGTGGAAGCCGACTTCGGTGTGCGAGAAGATCCGCGAGGCGTTCTCTTGCGAGGAGACCTCGCAGACGATCGTGCGCTTGCCGGCTTCGGCCGCACGCAGGCCTAACGCGACCGCGACGGTGGTCTTACCGACTCCGCCCTTGCCGGTCACGAAGACCAGCCTCTTGTCGAGCAGTTCTGGGATCGGGGTGATTCCTAGCAATTTCGGGCCGCGGCAGGAAAAACGGGCACCTCTGCGAATACCCGCGCAATGGGATTCCTCAGCCGCAAGAACAAGTCCGCGCCCGCGCCCGTCGCCGTCGAAGAGCCGCATCCGATCGTCGAGGAGCTGCAGCAGATGGAGGAGGCCGTGCGACCTCGGCAGCCCGAGTCTGCCCCTGAGCCCCCACCGGCGCCTGAGCCTGAGGCGAGCGAGCCTGACGAAGAGCCCGAGCGGTTCATGCCGCGGGACCTGATCGCTCCTTCTCGGCACGAAGCTGTTGTGGAGGAGCCTGTTGCTGAGGCGCCTGTCAAGCATGCCGAGGTGATCGCGTTTGCGAATCAGAAGGGCGGGGTCGCCAAGACGACTACGACGCTGAACCTCGCGGTGGCCTTCGCCGAGTCGGGGCACCGGGTGCTCTGCATCGATCTCGATCCGCAGGGGAACCTGACGATGAGCCAGGGGATCGATCCCGACAAGGTGGAGAAAAGCCTCTATGACGTGCTCGTCAACGACATGCCGATCAGCGAGATCATCCAGCACCGCGAGATCGACATCGCCGTCTCCTCGATCGACCTGGCCGGCGCGGAGATCGCGATGAGCACCAAGATCGGCCGCGAGCGCTCGCTGGAGAAGGCGCTGAAAGAGGTCTCCGGCGACTATGACTTCGTCTGCATCGACACGCCGCCCAGCCTCGGACTGTTGACGATCAACGCGCTGACCGCCGCCAACAAGGTGATCGTCCCCGTCCAGTGCGAGTATTTGTCGATGCGCGGACTGGTCCAGCTCCAGAACACGCTGAAGATGATCCAGGAGAACCTCAACCCGGACGTGCGGATCGAGGGCATCCTGCCGACGATGCTCGACTCGCGCACCGTCCACGCCAAGGAGGCAGTCGAGATCCTCGAGGAGAACTTCGGCGACCTCGTCTTCAAATCGCGCATCCGCAAGGCGATCAAGTTTGCCGAGGCACCGGTCAAAGGCGCCAGCGTGCTCAAGTACGACCCGCAAAGCAACGCCGCGGGCTACTATCGAGACTTGGCGAAGGAGGTCTTGGCGAATGAGTAATCAGCGCAAGCGGGCGAGCATGCGCGAGGGCCCCCTTGCCGATCTCTTCCGCAACACGTCCGAGGACGCTCCCGCCGATCCGTCTGAGACCACTGAGCCTTCTACGCCGGACCCACCGGTTGAGGAGACGCCACCGGAGCGGCTCAAGCGGGTCTTCTCCGAGGAGCCGCAGGTTCGGCATGAACCGCCTGCCGAAACTCCCCGGTACGGGAGGGAGGAACCCGAGTACGAGCCGCCCGGGAGCGGCGAGCCGCACCAGCCTGTCATCCGGGTCGTGGGCGTTGGCGGGGCTGGGGTCAACGCGGTCAACCGGATGGTCGACGCGAATGTGCCCGGGGTCGAGTTCATGGCCGTCAACACCGATCTTCAGTCGCTGCAGCTCTGCGTCGCCGACGTCACCGTTCACATCGGCGACGAGCAGACGCGTGGCCTCGGCGCCGGCGCCGACCCCGCGGTCGGCCACCGCTCTGCCTTCGAGGAGCAGGACAAGATCAAGCGCCTGCTCAAGGGATCCGACATGGTCTTCGTCGCCGCCGGAGCTGGCGGCGGCACCGGTAGCGGCGCCGCCCCCGTCATCGCCCGCCTCGCTCGCGAGGTCGGCGCGCTGACCGTCGGCATTGTCACCAAGCCGTTCAGCTTCGAGGGCTCGCGGCGCGGCAATCAGGCCGGCAAGGGGATCGAGGAGCTGGCGGCGGAGGTCGACACCCTGATCGTCGTCCCCAACGACCGCCTGCTCGAGGTCCTCGACCAGCACACCTCGATGGTCGAGGCGTTCCAGGTCGCCGACGATGTGCTGCGCCAAGGCGTGCAGGGGATCTCCGACCTCGTCACCCTGCCGGCGCTGATCAACCTCGACTTCGCCGACGTGCGCACGATCATGTCCGACGCCGGCCGGGCGCTGCTCGGGATCGGCATGGGCAGCGGTGAGAACCGCGGCTTGCTCGCGGCCGAGAAAGCGATCTCTTCACCTCTGCTGGAGACCTCGATGGACGGGGCGCGGGCGATCCTGCTTTCCATCACCGGCGGGCCCGACCTCTCGCTGGTCGAAGTCAGTGAGGCGGCCAAGCTGGTCGGCGAGGCCGCCCACCCCGACGCCAACATCATCTTCGGCGCAAACATCGACGAGGAGCTGGGCGACCAGATCTGGGTCACCGTCGTCGCCACCCGCTTCGATGGCCAGCCGGCGCCGCGCCGCGTCGCCGAGCCGACAATTCGCCGCACCACGGACGCCGGCCGCGGCCGAGCGCCGCGCAACGAGAAGGCCGGCGAGCTGAGCAGCCTCGACGTCCCCGAGTTCCTTCCCGGCTGACCTGGGAGCCCGCGCCATGAACGGCGTCGTCGCGGCGGGGCATCCCCTCACCGCCGAGGCGGGCGCCGGCATCCTGCGCGAGGGCGGCAACGCGGTCGACGCCGCTGTCGCTGCGGTGCTCGCCTCCTTCGCCGTCGAGAGCCCGTTGACCGGCTTCGGTGCCGGCGGCTTCATGATGGTCGGACGCGGGGAGGAGACCGTCCTGATCGATTTCTTCGTAGCCGCTCCCGGCAAGGATGGGATCGAGCGGAGGGTGGAGCTGGCCCCGGTCCCCGTCCACTTCGACGAGGAGACGGTGCAGACGTTCTACGTCGGGCCGTCGTCCTGCGGCGTGCCCGGGACCGCGGCGGGGTTGGAGCTGGCGCTGGAGCGGTTCGGCACCGTGCCGCTGCCGGATCTGGTCGGTGCCGGGGTGAGGCTCGCCCGCGAGGGAGCCCCGGTGAACGCCGAGCAGGCCTACATCCTCGAGATCCTCTGGCCGATTCACGAGCGCCTGCCCCAGACGCGCGAGCTCTACGCGCCACGGGGCAGGCCGCTGGGCGAGGGCGACGTCTTCTGCTTCCCCGAGCTGGCCGAGGCGCTGGAGCGCTTCGGTGCCGAGGGCGCAGAGCCGTTCTACCGGGGCGAGGTGGCAGCGGCCCTGAGCGGCTACGTGGCCGAGCACGGCGGCACGCTCGGGGCGACCGACCTCGCCCAGTACGAGGCAATCGAGCGGCGGCCGATCCGGGTCTCCTTCCGCGGGACCAAGGTATTGACCAACCCGCCGCCCTCCTCGGGCGGGATCTTGATCGCCTACTCGCTTGGCCTGTTGGAGCGCCTGGGCGAGGCGAGCGGTCCCGAGCAGCTGGTCGCGGCAATGGGGGCGGCGAATGCGGCACGCGACGAGGGCTTCGCCGAGGCTCTCTACGGCCAGCAGCTCGAGACCGCCCTGCTCGATCCCCAGCGGCTTGACCTGCGCGCTGGCGACCTGCTCGGCTCGACCACCCACATCACGGTCCTGGACGGCGACGGCATGTGCGCCAGCGTGACCTGCTCCAACGGCTCCGGTTCCGGCGTCCTCGTCCCCGGCACTGGCGTGATCCTCAACAACATGCTCGGCGAGGAGGACCTCAACCCGCTCGGCTTCCACGCGATCGCCCCCGGCCGGCGGGTGCCCTCGATGATGGCGCCGACGGTGGTCCGGCGCGACGGCGAGATCGAGCTCGGCCTGGGCAGCGCCGGCTCCAACCGGATCCGCTCGGCGATCGTGCAGACGGTGGTGCGTGCGGTCGAGCAGGGGATGGCGGCCGAGGAAGCGGTGCGGGCGCCGCGCCTGCACTTCGAGCAGGGC
>JBAREU010000332.1:0-6449 GCA_049796515.1 Solirubrobacterales bacterium | reverse complement strand
TCGCCGGAGAGCTCGGCAGCCTCGCGGGCGAGCTCGGCGGCTCGCTCGTCGCTCGCCTCGGCGCCCTCCAGCTCGGCGGCGATCGCCTGCAGGCGGGCGGAGATCTCGCGCAGCCGCGCCGCTTCGCTCACTTGACCGCGTTCCCCTGTCGCTCGCGCACGATCGCGCCGAGGATCCCGTTGACGAACCCGGGCGCGTCGGCACCGCAGTACTCCTTGACGATCTCGACCGCCTCGTCGATCGCGACCTCGTCGGGCACGTCCTCGCTGTACTCGATCTCCTGCAGCGCTACCCGCATCACGTTCAGCTCCAGCGGCGCTATCCGCCCCAGCTCCCAGCCGCGGGCGTGCCTGCCGATCGTTGCATCGAGCTCCTCGCGATGCGCCTCGACGGCCTCGGCCAGCTCGCGGGTAAACGGTCGCGCATCGGCAAGCAGCTCGTCCAGTGGACGCCCGGTGACATCGTGCTGATAGCAGGCGAAGACGGCGTCGCGGCGCTGGTCGGATCTGCGCATCGACCCATTCTCGCGCTTCGGCCGGCTGACGACACCCAGGGGCCGTCAGGCGCGCGAGATGTACTCGCCACTGCGCGTGTCGACCCGAATCGTCTCGCCCTCGTCGATGAAGAGCGGCACATGGACGACGACGCCGGACTCCAGCGTCGCGGGCTTGTTGCCACCGCCGGAGGCGGTGTCGCCCTTGACCCCCGGCTGGGTCTGCGTGACCTTCATCTCGATCGCGCTGGCGACCTGCACGTCGCTCGGCCGTTCGTCGACGAAGAGGACATCGATCTCGTCGTTGGGCAGGACCCACTGCATCGCCTCGCCGACGACCTCGGTCGGGATCTCGATCTGCTCGTAGTCCTGGCTGTCCATGAAGACAGCCGCCTCGCCCGAGTCGTAGAGGTACTGCATCTTGCGCGACTCGGTGTGGACCGGCCTGAACTTCTCCCCCGCCCTAAAGGTCTTGTCCTGCATCGAGCCGTCGTCGAGCTTGCGCAGCTTCGTCCGCACGAACGCCCCGCCCTTGCCCGGCTTGACGTGCTGGAACTCGAGGATCTTGTAGACGGACCCATCGATCTCGATGTGGCTGCCATTCTTGAACTGGTTGGTGGAGATCACGGCGGGGAAGATTAGTCGCCCGGCTGGTTCACCGCGAAGAGGCGCCACTGGTCGGGGGCGCCCTTGAGGGTGTGGGTGCCGCGTTCGGAGAAGTCAAGGCCCGAGCCGACCACCAGCTCGCGCACGGTGCTGGAGACGAGCACCTCTTCCGGCTCCGCGAGGGCCCCGATGCGGGCGCCGATGTTGACTGCCATGCCGCCAACGTCCTCGCCGATCAGCTCCACCTCGCCGGTGTGGATACCGGCGCGGATCTCGAGGCCGATCTCACGCAAGGCCGCGGCGATCGCGGTTGCGCAGCGGATCGCCCGGGCGGGACCGTCGAAGGTCGCGAGGAAACCGTCCCCCATCGTCTTGACCTCATGCCCGCGGTGGACGGCGAGCTGGCGGCGCACGATCGCGTCGTGACGCTCGAGCAGATCGCGCCAGCGGCGGTCGCCCAGCCGCGCCGCAATCTCGGTCGAGTCGACGATGTCGGTGAAGAGGACGGTGGCCAGCGCCCGCTCGGGCTCATGGGCGCGGCGGCTGCCGGTGAGGAACTCCTCGACCTCGTCAAGCAGGCTGTCTTGATCCCCGGTCCAGGCGAGGTGGTCGGCACCCCCGAGCTCCACGTAGCGTGCGTCCGCTATCCGCTCGGCGAGGAAGTGGGCCTGGCGCACGGGCACGATGCGGTCGTCGGCTCGGTGCAGGACGAGCGCCGGCACGTCGATGCTGGAGAGCGCCCCGCGCACGTCCAGCTCGCGATAGAGGTCGATCAGGGCGATCGCGCCAGCTGGGCTCGTCCCCTGGCGCAGCAGGCGAGCCCACCAGCGTTCGAACTCGGCGTCCCCGAGCGCGCTTGGCGCCCAGTGGCGCAGTCCCACCGGACCCCCCCACTCACGCCGCACCATCTCAGCCCAGCGATCGAGCGCGTCCTCCGGGATGCCGAGCGGGAAGTCGTCGCTGCGGACCATGCGCGCGTAGGTGCCGTAGAGGACGAGCGAGGAGATTCGCTCGGGATAGGTCGCGGCGAACAGGATCGACATCGGGCCGCCCTCGGAGATGCCGAGGATCGCCGGACGCTCGAAGCCCGCCGCCTCGAGCACCGCTCGCAGATCGTCCATCGACTCCTCCAGGGTCGGCGGGTCGGCGGGTCGGTCGGAGAGACCCTGGCCACGCTTGTCAAAGACGACGACCCGCGCAAAGGAGGCGAGGCGGCGCAGGAAGCGGGCCATGGCAGGGCCTTCCCAAAGCACCTCGACATGGGATACGAAGCCGGGAACGAAGACCAGGTCGAGCTCGCCCTCGCCGTGCATCTGGTAGGCGATGCTGACCCCATCGGAGTCGGCGTAGCGGGTCAGGGCGTCTACCTCCACCTCGCATTCATCGTAGGGACGCCTGCGGGAGGGCGCCAGGCTTTAACCTAGACGGTGTCAGGGAGATGAAGGGACCGCTGGGGACACTCGCCGTCGCCGTCGCGCTGCTCGCGCTCGCGCCACTCGCCCACGGCGAGGAACAGACGCGGGAAAGCTACAAGGCGCAGATCGAGCCGTTCTGCGAGACCAACCGAGGCGCCAACGAGCGGATCATGGCCGGTGCGCGACGGCGCATCAACAAGAAGGAATTCGAGCCGGCGGGCAAGCAGTTCATTCGCGTATCGGAGTCCTTCGGGGGATTGATCAAGCAGCTCGCAACGGTCCCACCACCGGTCGGCGACGATCGCCGGGTCGAGCGCTGGCTCGAACAGATGCGGCTGCTGAAGAAACGCCTGCGCGCCGTCGGCAAGTACTACAAAGCGGGCGAGGACATCAAAGCCGCCCACGAGTCGATCTTGGCCGAACGCAGCGGCATCTCGGCCAACAACATCAGCATCGTCTTCAAAGTCCGCTCCTGCCGCTTCGGTCGCTTCGACCAAGCGTAGGCGGCACGGCCAGGGTCACTCGGCCGATTCTGCCCCGGTGCTGGTCGTCAGATTCGAGGCGGCGCCACCGGAGAGGACGCGGCGAACCAGGCGCGGCGCGAGGATGCGGGCGATTGCCGTCAGCGCGTAGGGACGCGGCACGTAGCGCTCCGCCTTGCCGTGCAGGCCGCACTCGACGATCGCCTCGGCGACCTTCTCCGGCTTGGAGACGGTCCAACGGGTCAACGCTTTCTCGCGCAGCTCGGTCGCCGGGAAGCCCTCGGTGGCGATGAAGCCGGGCAGGACCATGCCGACG
This sequence comes from Solirubrobacterales bacterium, assembly GCA_049796515.1. GTDB lineage: Bacteria > Actinomycetota > Thermoleophilia > Solirubrobacterales > 70-9 > VRUE01. The sequence goes on along the minus strand of JBAREU010000332.1, from coordinate 3,137 downwards.
TGGACGCCGTGCGGGCGCTCCTCGGAGTAGAGCGCGTCGGTCCACCCGACCAGGGCGAACTTGCTCGCCGAGTAGGCGCCGGTCCGCGCCCGCGCCACGCGCCCAGCGGTGCTGGCGACGTTGACGATCGCACTCGGCGCCGAGGCGCGCAGCTGCGGCAGCAGGGCCTCGGTGAGGCGGGCGACCGCGTCGAAGTTGAGCTCCATGTGGCGGCGCAGGTTGTCGTAGCCCGCCTCGGCGAAGGCGCCGCGCCAGGAGGCGCCGGCGTTGTTGACCAACAGGGTGAGGCGGCCGCCGTGGCGCTCGGCGAGGTGGGCGCGGATGCGCTCCGGCGCGTCGCGCTCGGTCAGGTCAGCGGCCAGCCAGGTCGCCTCGCAGGGCAGCGACGCGGCCAAGGCACGCAGGCGCTCCTCCCTTCGGGCAACCAAGATCAACTCCGCTCCCGGCTCGCGCGCCAGCCGCTTGGCGGCCGCCTCGCCGATGCCGCTCGACGCCCCCGTGACCAGTGCCGTCATCGTCGCCTCAGCCATCTCGGGAAACCTAGTCGAATCGCCTCTCTGCGGGCGATTGTTCGAATCGGCATACTGCTCTGCTCGCCGATGGCCAAAACGCCCGCATTACTCGACAAGCTACTTCGGGTCGGGGCTCCCTCGGGACACGAGGGCCCCGCCGCCTCCATTTGGCGTGAGGAAGCGTCTTTCGCCACCCTCACGACCGATGGGCTCGGCTCCTCGATCGCCCGCATCGGTGAGGAGGCGCCGCTCCTCGCCGTCGTCGGGCACATCGACGAGATCGGACTCGTCGTCACCCACATCGACGAGAAGGGCTTCCTCTGGTTCGCTCCAATCGGCGGCTGGGACCCGCAGATCCTGGTTGGCCAGCGGGTCGAGATCCGCGGCCGCGAGGGCCTCGTTCCGGGCGTCGTCGGCCGCAAGCCAATTCACCTGCTCGACCCCGATCAACGCAAGAAGGTGGTCGAGCTGAAAGGCCTCCACATCGACGTAGGTGCCACCGACCGCGACGAGGCGGCGGCGCTCGTCCGCATCGGCGACCCGGTGACGATCGCCGCCGACCCAGTGGGCCTGGTGGGCGAGCGACTTGTCTCGCGGGCGATGGACAACCGGCTCGGCGCCTACGTCGCGCTGGAGGCACTGCGTCGTTGCCACGAGCGCGGCTCGCTCAGCGGCAGCTTCGCCGCGATCGCCGCCGTGCAGGAGGAGATCGGCCTGTTCGGCGCGCGGACCTCGGCCTTCGCGGTGCGACCGGACCTCGCCGTGGCGATCGACGTCACCCACGCGACCGACGCGCCCGGCGTCGACGAGAAGGAGATCGGTACCCACCCACTCGGCTCCGGCCCGGCGATCGGGCGCGGCTCGACCCTCTCGCCGAAGGTCTTCGAGCTGCTGGTCGAGACCGCGGAGGAGGCTGGGATCGAGCACACGATCAGCGCCAGCGGACGCTCCACCAGCACCGACGCCGACGCGATCCAGATCTCCCGCTCGGGGATACCCACCGGCCTCGTCTCGATCCCGCTCCGCTACATGCACTCGCCGGTCGAGCTGGTCGACCTGCGCGACGTCGAGGCGACCGTCGAACTGATCGCCGCCTTCGCGGCAAGGCTCAGCGCCGACATAGACCTCAGCCGCTGAGCTACCTGGCGACTTTTGCGTCCATGTGACGCATAAGTCGCCAGCGCCTCAACTGGCGCCGACGACGACCCGGTCGCGCCCGCCGGCCTTGGCCGAGTAGAGCGCCGCGTCGGCGAGGCCGACGAGCTCATCGGTGTCGAGCGGTCCGGGCTGCGAGACGGCGACGCCGACGCTGATGGTCACCGAGACCCCAACAGGGCGGCGCTCGCGTACAGCCCGTCGCAGCCGCTCGCCGATGGCGACCGCGTCGGCTTCCGCCGCCCCCGGCAGGACGACGAGAATCTCCTCGCCGCCGACCCGGTAGATCGAATCGCCCGCCCGCAGGACGGCACGCATCGTGTAGGCGACGTCCTGCAGGACGGCGTCGCCGGCGGCATGCCCGAGCTGGTCGTTGACCCGCTTGAAGTTGTCGAGGTCGCAGAGCAGCAGCGCGTGCGACTCGCCTTTCTCCCTGCCCGCCGGCTGGCCGTCCAGCTCGGAGAGACGCTGGTCGAGCGCGTTGCGGTTGAAGAGCCCCGTCAGCGGGTCGAGGGTCGAGCGGCGCCGGTGCGCACGCTCGGACTCGACCAGGGCGCCGGAGAGGATCACGGTGCAGAGCACGAGGGCGACGGCGGCCATGACCGCCTGGGCGTGGTCCGCCGCGGTGGCCGGATCGAGCCCATAGGTGGAGAGCCCGAGTAGGGCGAGCGTGTAGACGGTGCCAAGGACCATGCCGCGCGGCTCGAAACGCGCACCCAGGGTGACCGCCGGCAGCGCGAACCACATCAGCGCCGGGCTTTCCGCGCCGCCGGTGGCGACGACGGCGTCGGCGAGCAGCAGTGGCAGGATGCCCCAGGCCGTAGCCACCCAGAGGGACGGATGGGCGCTGTTGCGCATGAACATGTCGGCGACGGCGAATCCGGCCAGCCCGACCGTGAGCGGAACCATCCACCACCAGCCGAGCTCGGAGCTGAAGGCGATCAGCCCCACGGCGAGGATCCCAAAGCAGGCAAACCGGTAGGGCCGCAGCCTGATCTCCATGTCGAGCAGGCGCTCGCGGCGGGCTTCGTCGCGAGCTGCCGTCAGCGACTCCCTGGGCGGAGCAGGGGCGTCAGCGGCGAAAAGTGGAGTTGGGCGTACGGCGATGCTCATGGAATGCCGCATCGGCCCAACTGCCGCCGAACTTGAGGTTGCAGGAGTTGTCCCGAGTAGTTTTTTGTCTGCGGCCGTGCCTAGGTCACGATCTGCAACTCTTTGGGCAGGCTGCTGAAGTTACGACAACCCCCGTCGGCGACGACCACCAGGTCCTCGATCCGCACGCCGAGCTCGCCCGGCAGGTAGACCCCGGGCTCAATCGTCACCACTTCGCCCGCCGCCAGCACGTCCTCCGAACGTGGCGAGACGCGCGGCGCCTCGTGCACCTCCAACCCCACCCCGTGGCCGAGTCCGTGGCCGAAGCGCTCGCCGTGGCCGGCCGCCGCGATCGCTTCGCGGGCGACGCCGTCGAGC
>JBAREU010000331.1:0-11855 GCA_049796515.1 Solirubrobacterales bacterium | reverse complement strand
GCCCCGATGGACCCGGCCCCATGTCACGCCGCATCGTCTTCGTCGGCAAGCTGATCGTCTCCAAGGGCATCGATCTCCTGATTGCTGCATGGCCGCTGGTGCAGAGGGAGCACCCGGAGGCACGCCTGGAGGTCGCCGGCTATGGCGAGTACGAGCAGGGGGTGCGTCGCCTACTTGCGGCGCTCGATCGTGGCGATCTAGACGATGCGCGGGAGGTCGCGAAGCTGGGACGGGGGCTCGAGGGAGGTGCGGCGGAGCCATTGCCGATCCTCAGCGCGTTTCTCGATAACCCGCCGCCGGACTACCTGGAGGCTGCGAAGGGCATGGCTGGATCGGTTGAGCTCATCGGCAGGCTGGAGCACGATGAGGTGGCGGAGCTGCTGCCCGGCGCCGAGGCGCTGGTAATGCCCAGCACGTTCCCCGAGGCGTTTGGGATGGTCGCCGCCGAGGCCGCTGCATGTGGCGTCCTGCCGGTTTCGGCCGGGCATTCCGGCATGCTGGAGGTCTCGCGGCAACTGGCTGCCACGCTGCCCACCGAAGCGGCCGATCTGACTTCGTTCGCGGTTGAGGAGGGAGCCGTCGAAGCGATCGCCGCGCGGCTCAATCGCTGGCTGGAGCTGCCCGAAGCCAGGCGAGCCGAGGCGCGCGAGGCGCTTGTGGCCACCGCCCGGCGGCTCTGGAGCTGGGAGGGGGTCGCCCGCGGCGTGATCGCCGCTTCGCGGGGCGAGCTTGACCGTCTGCCGCTTGCATAGAATGCCGGGCCGCCGATGATGGGCCGCCTGCCGATAGCGAAGATGCTCGCCGCCACCGTGGCCCTGACCGTGGTGATCTCGGCGGTGATGCTGCCGATCAACTGGAACGGCGAGGGCGCCTCGACCGCAGCGCCGAAGATCGACACGCTGCTCGACGTGATGATCGTCCTCTCAGCCTTCGTCTTCGCCCTCGTGATGGTGATGCTCTTCTACGCCCTGTGGAAATTCAAAGCCAAGCCGGGCGACGAGTCCGACGGCGAGCCGATCCACGGCAACACGCGGCTCGAGGTTGCCTGGACGCTGATCCCGACGATCATCGTCCTCTTCGGTGCCGGCTACAGCTGGGCCGTCCTCGACGACATCGAAGACCCGGCCAAGGACCCGCTTACGGTCGACGTCTTCTCCCAGCAGTTCGCCTGGAGCTTCGGCTACCCGGGCAAGGAGAACGCCTACTCGGAGGGCGAGCTGCACGTCCCGCTCGACCGCCAGGTCCACTTCAAAATGCACGCCCTCGATGTGATCCACTCCTTTTGGGTGCCCGAGTGGCGGATCAAGAAAGACAACGTGCCGGGGATCACGACCACCGCGATTGTCACCCCCGACAAGCCGGGGACCTACCAGCTGATCTGCACCGAGCTCTGTGGCTTCGGCCACGCGGCGATGCGCGCCGAGGTCGTAGTGGAGCCGCCGGCCGAGTTCCGCAAATGGATCGCCGGCCTGAAAGAGACCATCCCCGAGCCCTATCTGGAGACGATCCGCCAGGACACCGAAACCGACCCCCTGCCCGTCGGTGCGGGCGGGGCGTAAAGGCATAATGGAGAGGACCTGATGGCTGCCGCGATCAAGCAACCAGGTTGGATTCGAGGTCTGCTGGGCGCCGTCCTCGCCGCCGCATTTGGCGTCGGCCTTGTCGTCGTCCTGCGCGAGATCTCCGGCCTGCCCATCTGGCAGACCGAGCAGACCGGTTACCCGCATGTCGTCGTGCCGCTGGTCACCGGCCCGCTCGGCTTCCTCGCCGGCTTCGGCTGCTTCGACTACTGGCTGCGCTGGGCGGCGGGCATGCCGACGATCCCCGACGACCACTCCCAGCACGGCGCCAAGAGCTGGCGCGACTACTTCCGCTTCAACACCGATCACAAGGTGATCGGCATCCAGTACATCTGCACCACCTTCTTCTTCTTCTTCGTGGGCGGCCTACTGGCGATGCTTATCCGCGCCGAGCTGGCGCAGCCGGGCACCCAGATCGTCGATGCCGCGACCTTCAACGGGCTCTTCTCCACCCACGCGGTGCTGATGATCTTCGTCTTCGTCATCCCGGTCTTCGCCGGGATCGCCAACTACGTCCTGCCGCTGATGATCGGCGCGCCGGACATGGCCTTCCCGCGCCTCAACGCGCTCAGCTTCTGGATGCTGCCGCTGGCCGGGCTGCTCTTCATCGGCAGCTACCTGGCGCCGGGGGGTGCCTTCGACGCCGGCTGGACCGGCTACGCGCCACTTTCCACCGGCGCTCCCCTGGGGCAGTCGTTCTTCAACCTCGGCGTCCAGTTTGCGGGGGCGTCCTCGATAGCCACCGCGCTCAACTTCTTAGTCACGATCATCACTATGCGTGCGCCCGGAATGACCTTCTGGCGGATGCCGCTGCTGGTCTGGGCCAACCTCTCGACCTCGCTGCTGGTCGTCGCCGCGACGCCGTTCATTGCCGGCGCCCAGTTCATGGTCCTCTTCGACCGCGCCCTCGGCACCCAGTTCTTCGAGTTCGCCGGCGGTGGCGACGTGGTCAGCTACCAGCACATCTTCTGGTTCTACTCGCACCCGGCCGTCTACATCATGATGTTGCCCGGCTTTGGGATCATCTCCGAGGTCATCTCCACCCACGCCCGTAAACCGATCTTCGGCTACCGGTTGATGGCGCTGGCGTTGATCGGCATCGTCGTGCTCAGCTACTCGGTCTGGGCCCACCACATGTTCGTCGCCGGCATGTTCAGCTGGCTGCGGGTGCCGATGATGTTCACCACGCTGTTGATCGCGGTGCCGACCGGGATCAAGATCTTCTCCTGGCTGGGGACGCTCTACTTCGGCAAGATCCACACCTACTCGACGGCGATGCTCTTCTCGCTCGCCTTCATCGTCACCTTCACGATCGGCGGTATCAGCGGGGTCATGCTCGGCATGGTGCCGATCGACATCCACGTCTCCGACACCTACTTCATCGTCGCCCACATCCACTTCGTCCTCTTCGGCGGCTCGGTCTTCACCATCTTCGCCGGCATCTACCACTGGTTCCCGAAGATGACGGGGCGGATGTACGACGAGAAACTCGGCCGGGTCCACTTCTGGGGCACCGTGCTCGGCACTTGGGGCACCTTCATCCCGATGCACTGGGTGGGGATGGACGGCATGCCGCGGCGCGTCGCCGATTACGCCGAGCAGTTCGGCAACTGGAACCTGCTGATCAGTTGCTTCGCCTTCATGCTCGGCGCCTGCCAGCTCGTCTTCCTCTACAACATGATCGTCAGCTGGCGCTACGGACCGCGGGCCGACGCCAACCCTTGGCGGGCGAAGACGATCGAGTGGCAGGTCTCCTCGCCGCCGCCGATCTTCAACTTCGACGAGATCCCCCGCGTCGTCGGCGGACCGTACGAGTTCGGCGTGCCCGGTGCCCGCCACGCGATCATGGGCGGAGAAGGCGCTGAGGTCGAGAAACCGGCGCCTGCCGTGGTGGGATCTTCATGAGCGAGTCCGCCCCGGCCCAACCGTTGCTGGTCTTCCTCAACGAGGTCGCCGGTGGTCGCAAGCTGTTGCAGGCAGTCGCCGAGCGGGCCGAGAAGGTGCCGTTCGTCGCTGTCGCCGCGCCGCAGAACCAGCCCGCGGTCGGCCAACTGATCGACGCCGGCGAGCTGCGCGACGCTGCCCGCGCCCGGGTCGAGGTGACGATGTCGATCCTCTCCGAGTACGGGATCGAGTCGGTCGGTGAGGTGATGGACCGCGATCCCGCGCTCGCGCTGGACGACGCGGTCCGGGCTCACGAACCGGGCGAGGTGCTGCTCTCCTGCCGTTCCGAGACGCGCTTCGGCTTCACCCGCAAGGATCTCGTCGAGTGGGCCAGGAACCGTTTCGAGCCTGAAGTGGCGGTAACGCACATCCCGGTGCGCGTCCAGGACGATTCGATCAGCTGGGAGAAAAGCCACACGCTCGTCGTCGCCACCCAGACCGTCGCCGCACCAGACCTGGTGGCCAGATTGAAGGAGCGGGCCGCTGGGCACCCACATCGCTACACGATCATCTGCCCGCGAGCGGAGGATGTCTCAGAGGCCGAAATCGTCCGCGACCTCGCCTCGACCCTGGCCGAGCTCTACAGGGCCGACGTCGACGCCACCGGACAGCCGATGAGCCCCGACCCCTTCCATGCCGTGCAGAACGCGATCGAGCACTACCGGATCGACGAGGTGCTGATCTCGACCTTCGCCGGCGAGACCTCGCGCTGGCTCGACGAGGACCTGATCGGCCGCACGCGTGAGATCACCGACAAGCAGGTCGAGCACCTCGAGGTGGGCCGCCCGGCGGAGGCTGTCGCCGCCGCGGTCGCAGAGGGGGAGGAGTCCTGATGGAGAGCGCTACGGTTGCACTCGGTCACGCTCACGAGGAGCACCACGGCCCGCCAGAGGCAAACGAGAGCTCGCGGATCGACCGGCAGACGCTGGGGATCCTGCTCTTCATCGTCTCCGAGATCATGCTTTTCGGGGCGTTCTTCGCCTCCTACTTCTTCCTCCGGGTCGTTGTCGACCCGCCCACCTGGCCGCCCGAACCGTACGAGCTGCCTGTCGCTGTGGCCGGAATCAACACGGCGATTCTGGTCTCCTCGAGCTTCACGATTCACTACGCGCTGGAGTCGATCCGGCGCGGCAACCGCAACGGCCTCAAACTCGGCCTGGTCCTCACCTGGCTACTCGGCGCGACCTTCCTCTTCATCCAGATCAACGAGTACGTCCACATCGGCTTCAGTGCCCGCGACCTCGCCTTCGGCTCGATCTTCTACGGCCTCACCGGACTGCACGGCGCCCACGTCTTCGTCGGCTTGATGCTGCTCAGCTTCGCCACGATCCGCGCCTTCCGCGGCCACTTCGGCCCCAAGGCAAAGGACCACCTCGGCGTCGAGGTCCCCGGCATCTACTGGCACTTCGTAGATGTCATGTGGATCATCGTCTACACGGCGGTGTACATCCTCTAGCGCGGCCGCTGCGTGGGACGGCTACTTGGGCTTGATTTTCGCCATCTCGGGGTAAAACTAGGCGTGTGCATAACCCCCTGAGATCTGAGGCTGACGCGTTTCGTTGGGTGGTTGTGATCGGGGTGGCGGCGGGGTCGGTGATTGTGTTGACGTTGCTGACGAGACCGCTGATCGGGGCAATCTGGGCTGCGGCGCTGCTGGGCTTTGGGGCGGGGGTGGCCTATCGCAACTCGCGCGGCTCGTTGCCGCGCAGCGTCGAGGTGACCCGCGGCGGGGACGGCAAGCACAGGCTGCTCGTCGTCGCCAACGAGACGGTCGGCGGTGAGGCTCTGCTGGCAGAGATCCGCGAGCGCTGTCATGGACGCGACTGCGAGATCTTGCTGATCACGCCCGCCCTGGTCGGATCGCGCGCGTCCCACTGGGCCTCTGACCTCGACGAAGGGATCGAGCTGGCCCGTCAGCGAATGGAGCTATCGCTGATCGAGGTCGACCGGCTTGGCCTAAAGGCAAAGGGCGAGATCGGCGATTCGGACCCCAACGTCGCGATCGAGGACGCGCTCCGCGTCTTCCCGGCCGATGAGATCGTCATCTCGACCCACCCACCGGAGCGCTCGCGTTGGCTCGAGCACGGCGTGGTCGAGCGCGCACGCGAGGAGATCGAGCTGCCGGTCACCCACGTTGTGGTCGATCTCACCTCTGAGCGCGTTGCTGAGGGTTGACAAGAGACGGTTTGCACCTGCCCACTGCAGGAATGTTTGTTCGTTCAGGTTCCGGTCGGTATCTGGACTAGGGCTTTTCGATCTTGCCGCTGGCTGGAGGGCTCGGCAATCACCCTGGGTGGCTCGAGTCGGCCGGCCGTGGCGACGGTCCAGAGCATCGCCAGCCAGGTTAGGGTCGCCAGGGAGACGTGGAGCCAGACGAGCTCGCTGGGCAGCTCCAGGGCCCACTGGACGCCGCCCACGGCGCCCTGGAGGCCTAGCAGGGCGATCACCGCGGTCAGGGGCCGCACGGCGCGCCTGTCGCCGCCTGGGCGGCGCAGCAGCAGCCAGACGGCGATTGCCGCGATGCCGAAGATCGCCGCTATCGCCGAGTGTCGCTGCACCATCCACTCCAGCGTTCCCGTGCCCTCGAAGTCGAAGCGGTGGACCAGCTCGCCTTCGTGGGCGCCGGCGTGGGGACCGGAGCCGGTGGAGATCGTTCCGGCGAGGATCGTCAGCTGGCCGAGCGGGATCAGCGCCCGCACCGCCCAGACCCCGAGCCGGTCGGTAGAGAAGCGCCGCTCGCCGCGCTCGTAGCGGGCGCACCAGGCGAGCGCGAAGGCGGCGTCGAGCAGCAGCATCGAGAGGATGAAGTGGCCCATCACCAGCCCGGGAGCGAGGTGGTGCTTGACGACGAGGGCGCCGAGGATCGCCTGGCAGACGACGCCGAGGGGCAGCAGGGCGCCGAAGAAGGCGAGGTGCCAGCGGAAGGGCCGGCGGAACCAGGCGAGCCCGCTGGCGGCGATCACGGCGAGGCCGACGAAGCCAGTGAGCAAGCGGTTGCCGTACTCGATCACCGCGTGCGTATCGAGCGGCGGCACCGTGCCGCCGTGGCATTTGGGCCAGTCCGGGCAGCCGAGGCCCGAGCCAGTGAGGCGCACGGCCGCTCCGGTCAGCACGATCAGCGAGAGCGCGGCGAGGGCCACCAGGGTGACCTGGGCGTAACGCCGCGGGGAGATCTCGAGGCGCTCTTCGAGGCGGGTCCGCATCCTGCTCAGATGATGTCAGCGGCCGGCCTCCGGCCGCGGGCGCTCAGCCGCCGTTGCTTTTGCCGCCGCCGGACTGCGTGCTTTGCAGCAGGTACTGGACGAGGTCTTCGACTTCTTTCGGCGTCAGCGTGTCGCCGTAGTTGGCCGGCATCACGTTGGGTGGGAAGCCTTTGGCGATCTCGGCGTTGGGATCGACGATCGATTTTTCGACCATCGCGGCGCTCTGTCCCGGCAGCACTTCGTCGAAGTTGGGGCCGGTGACGCCGCCGGATCCCGCCGCGGCGAGCGTGTGGCAGCCGCCACAGCCGTTGCTGGCAAAGACCTGGGCTCCGGGGCCACCCGCTACTTTCGGCGGGGCCGCGCCCGGTACCCCTGCGTACCTGCCGACGTAGGCGGCGACGTCCTCAAGGTCCTGGTTGGTGACGATGTCTGCCGGCATCGAGGCGGCGGGGTTGGTGGTGCTCGGCCGCGGATACTCGATCTGCGCGGCGGTGATGCCCTCGACCGTGTCGTCGGTCTCGCCCGCGGCCCGCGCGGCGGCGAAGGCATGGTCGAGGTTGGGGCCGATCTGGGCGGTGGTCCCGGCTTGGGCCATCTCATGGCAGACGCCGCATTTCTGGATGAAGAGGGTGCGCCCGCGCTCCTCATCGGCGGTGCTGGTGCCGCAGCCGGAGACGGCCAGGGCAATCGCGGCCAGGGCGGCGAAGGGGAGGAGGAGGCGGATCGGGTTCGGTGGCTTGAGCATCGTCATGCGGCGCGGAGCGCGCCGGAGTCTATACGTCGAGCCCGCTCCAAACCCTGCATGTCGAGCGCCCTCAGTCGGGTAGGCTTGAAACGATTCTCACTAACCGCGAACGCCGAAGGAGAGCGAGAGGGATGCAGGTACGGGACGGGATGTCGGACGTGGTCCTGACAGTCGGGCCGTCGCATACGTTGCGCGAGGCCGCGGAGATGATGGTCGAGAAGGGGGTCGGCGCGGCGCTGGTCAGCGATGACGAGCGACCGGTGCCCTGCATCGTCACCGAGCGCGACATCCTCAACTCGCTGGGCCGTAGAGAGGACCCGGATACCGAGCTGGTCGCGGAGCACATGAGTGAGGGGGTCGTTGCCGCCGCGCCCGAGTGGAGCCTCGAGCACGCCGCCTCGGAGATGTCGACGCGCAACATCCGCCACCTGGTCGTCTTCGACGAGGGGGATTTGGTGGGGATCCTTTCGATCCGAGACATCGTCAGAGTCTGGACCAGCGCCGGCGCCACGTCCGGCATGAGCCCCGACTGACGCTCTCTCAGAACGTCAGGATTGAGGCGGGGAGATGGTCTCGACAGGCAGCACTGCCCCACGAGCCTTCTGCCTGCGTGGCAGGCGGTAGTAGTCGCGGACGGCGCCGCGGATCATGCTGCGCAGGGCGAAGAGGAGGACCACGCAGGCGGCGATCGAGTAGACCCAGCCGCGGAACATGAAGCCCTCGGCGAAGATGCCGCAAACCGCGAGGGCGGCGGCGAAGGCAAAGACGGCAGGCGCCCAGGAGGGCCGCGCCGGGTAGATCCGCTCGCCGGGCTCAGGGATCTCGCGGTGCTCGCTCATGAGGCGATGTAGAGAACGGCGGTGACGAAGCACAGCGCGAAGACCCCGGCAGCGATGCCGCCGGCCAGCAGGCCGGCTGCCATGTCTCGTCTTGCGGTCTCGCGGTCCACGGGCGGATTTCTATCAGGAGAGCCTGGCGTCTATCGGCATCGCCAGGAAGAGCAGCGCCAGGTACGCCAGCGAGAAGAGGTAGGTGCGCAGGGCCCAGCGGCGGTCGGCGCTGCGCAACAGACGCACGGCGCAGTAGATGAAGGCGGCGCCGAGAGTCATCGAGGCGACCAGGTACTCGACGCCGAAGCCACCGGCGCAGAACGGCAGCTGGGTCACCGCGTAGAGCAGGATCGTGTAGAGAAGAATCTGGCGGCGGGTCTCGTCCTCGCCGCGGACCACCGGCAGCATCGGCACGCCCGCCTTCGCGTACTCGTCCTTCATCAGCAGCGAGAGCGCCCAGAAGTGGGGCGGGGTCCAGAAGAAGACGATCGCGAAGAGGTAGAACGCCGTGCCGCTGAGGCCGCCGGTGACGGCGGCCCAGGCGACCAGCGGCGGCACCGCGCCGGCAGCGCCGCCGATGACGATGTTCTGCGGCGTCGCCCGCTTCAGCCAGAGCGTGTAGACGAAGACGTAGCCAAAGAAGCCGGAGAGCGAGAGCGCCGCCGCCAGCGGGTTGACGGTGAGCGCCAGCAGGGTGAAGGACGAGGCTCCGAGCAGCGCGCCGAAGCCGATTGCGGTCGTCGGCGAGATGCGGCCGCTGGCCACCGGGCGGGTCGCGGTGCGGGCCATAGTGCGGTCGATGTCACGATCGATCGCGTGGTTGATCGCGCCGGCGCCACCGGCCGAGAGGGCGCCGCCGAGGCAGGTGAGGAAGACGAGCCCGAGCGAGGGGTCGCCCGCCACGTACATCGTCATCACCGTGGTGAACAGCAGCAGCGACTGCACCTTCGGCTTGGTCAGCGTGAGGAAATCGCGCAGTAGCGAAGGCGCCGCCTGGCGCTGCGGGATGGCAGCAGTCTGGGCGCCGCTCATTGGATCACCGGGGTCAGGCTACCGGCTGCGATTCGCGGGCCGGCTGCTCGGAGCGGGCGCTGCGGTGGGCGATCGCCGCGCGGATGTCGCGCATCGGCCGGGAGCTGCGCACATCGGGCAGGAGGTCGAAGTTGTGCGGCTCCGGCGGTGAGAGCGCGAACCACTCGAGCGAGTCGCCGCCCCAGGCGTCGTGCCCGGCTGGAGCGCCACCCTCGCGGCTGAGGACCGCGTTGACGAGCGTCAGCACGATGCCGACGGCGAGGATGAAGACGCCGATCGAGGCGATCAGGTTGTAGGTGGTGACGCCCGTCCGGTCGAAGAACTTGTAGGCGTCGATCACCTGGCCGTCGAAGAATCCGGCGAAGGCCAGCGGCGTGAAGGCGAGCAGGGTCCCGAGCACCATCGTCCAGAAGGAGAAGCGGGCGAGGGTCTCGCCCATCGTGCGGCCGGTCATCTTCGGGAACCACCAGTGCAGCGCCGCGAAGCCGCCGAAGACGGCGCCGCCGATGAGCGCGAAGTGCGTCGCCGCAGTGCTGTCGGTCGTGTGCTGCAGTCGCCAGCCGACGGCGACCATCGAGTGCTCGATCTCGGCGGCGAGGCCGGTCGCGATCGCTGCGATCGCCCCGGCGGCGAAGAGCAGCGGCGCCCGCATCTTCACGGTGCCGCCGGCGAGCGTCGCGATCAGGTTGAAGAAGATCAGGCCAAAGGGGACGATCAGGGCGAGCGCCATGACCATCGCGAAGTACATCCAACCGATCCCGATCGGCGCGCTGAACATGTTTTGCATCCAGGCGAGCGTGCCGAGCACGGCGATCGCGACCAGCGAGCCGATCATGACGCCGCGGTTGAAGAGCGGCTTGCGGGCCAGCGCTGGAACGATCTCGGCGATCGCGCCCAGGGCGAAGATCAAGACCAGCATGTAGGAGCCGGTGTAGAAGATCCAGCTCAGGTGCTGCCAGAGCAGGGGCGAGCCGCCGGCGTCGCCGGCGAAGAAGATCCCTTCGAAGTTGCGGTCGATCAGCAGCATCGTGATCGCCGCCAGCATCACCGGGCCGATCACGAGCAGTAGCCAGGAGCAGATCGCCGCCGCCCAGGAGAAGATCGGCAGGCGCCGCCAGGCCATCCCCGGGGCGCGCAGCCGGCGCAGGGTCGCGACCAGGTCGATCGCGATCAGGACGAAACCGAGCGTGGCCAGGCCGGTCGAGGCGGCCCAGGCGTCTACGCCGTTGTTCGGTAGGAAGGCGAGGCTGGAGAGCGGCGGCAGCGGGTTGACGCCGGCCTCGCTCGGGGTGAAGAGGAAGCCGGCATAGAGGACAGTGCCGCCGGCGATGAAGAGCCAGGTGCCGATCTGGCCGAGCCGCGGCAACGCGGTGCCGCGCGCGCCGATCTGCAGCGGGGTCGCGTAGTAGAAGAAGCCGAGTGCCAGCGGCACGGCGAAGAGGAAGATCGCGGTCGCGCCGTAGAGCGAGAGCATCCGGTTGAAGTCGACCGGGTCGAGGAAGGTGTTCTCGGGGATCGCCAGCTGCAAGCGCATCAGCAGCAGCTCGATCGCGGCGATGAAGAGGAAGCCCAAAGCACCGGCGATCAGGATCCGGCCGAGGTCCTTGTGGTCGGCGCTGGTCGCGATCTCCATCCAGCGCGGGCGCCGCCGTGGGAAGCCGTCGACGACCAGCTCGGGTCGCTTGGCCGGTGAGCCGTTCATGGCGTTTCCCCTTTTTCGATCAAGCTGACGACGCGGTCCTGGGCGGCCTGGATGTTGCGCTTCTCGTCCGCAATGAAGGTTTCGTACTCCTCCGGCGAGACGACCTCAACCTCGGTCCGCATTGCCGCGTAAGCCTGGCCGGAGAGGGTCGCCGCTTGGCCGCGATAGGTGCCTTCCTCATCGGCGCGGAAGACGACGTGGTTGGTCTTGCCGGGCACTGCGTCGCGCTTGCCGGCGAGTTCCGGGACGTCCCAGGTATGGACGACGTCGGTCGAGACCAGGTCGAGCTCGACCGCGGTGTCGACTGGGACCACCAGCTTGTAATAGGAGAAGGCTTTGTTCGGGTAGTCGTAGCGCCAGAGCCACTGTTGACCGGTCGTCGTGATCTTCAGCGGCTCCGAATCGGCGGCCTGGAGGCCGGCTGAACCGGTTGCCGGCGTCTCCCTCGCCTTGTCGGTGTAGACGATGCTGAGCACCAGCAGCAGCGCGGCGAACGCTCCCAGCCCGGCGCCCACCCGCAGCTGGATCTGCCGGCCGCCGGTTAGCTGGCGTGGCTCGGCGCCACGCTCGGCGCGGTATTTGCTCAGCACATAGATCAAGCCGACGATGACCGCGACCATGAGCAGCGTCGCGGCGACGAAGCCGATCCAAAGCAGCGTGTCGATCTGGTCGGTGCCAGGAGAGTTCGGGGCCAAGGCGCGGCCATTCTAATCAGGCCGGGAGGCGCTCCGCCGTGCGCGCACCGTCGCCCGGCGCTGCCCCAGGTGCTCCATATACTCGCCAGCCTTATGCGGATCGGCTCCCGGCCATCTCCGGCGC
>JBAREU010000330.1:0-7976 GCA_049796515.1 Solirubrobacterales bacterium | reverse complement strand
CGGCGGAGACGGTGCCAAGCGGGGTGCCCGTGCACTCGGCGTTGCCGTAGAGCTTCACGGTGGTGGCGGCCGGGGCGGTGCCGAGGACCTGCGGGGTGTTGTCGTTGGCCGGCGAGGGGGGGACGGTTGCCGTCAGCTCCGGCGCCGGTGGAGCGGCGGTATCGACGTTGAAGCTGCGCGTGACGGCGGCCTGGTTCGTCGCCCCGTCGGTAGCGCGCACGCGGAAGGTGTGCGGGCCGTCCGCAAGCGGCGACGCCGGAGTGTGGGAGCCCGCGCCCGAGCAGGGCCCGAAGGCCGGTGCGCCCGTGTCGATCGAGCACTCGAAGCTCACCCCGGGCTCCGAGCTGAAGCCGAAGGTCGGGGTCGAGTCGTTGGTCAGGCCGGAAGGGCCAGAATTGATCTGGACCGCCGGGGGCGTCGTGTCGACAGTCCAGTTGAAGGAGGCAGGGCTCGAATCGACGTTCCCCGCCTGATCGACCGCTTTGACTTCGAAGCTGTGGGCACCGTCGGCCAAGCCCGTGTATTCCTTCGGCGACGGGCACGCTGCCCAGATGCCGCCATCCCTGCGGCATTCGAAGGATGCGATCCCCGAACCACCTAGGTCGGAGCCCGAGAAGCTGAAGCTCGCTGCCGTGCTGTTCGTGAGCGTGCTTGGTTTGGTGTTGATCTGGGTGTCTGGGGTGGCGGTGTCGACGGTCCAACTGAAAATCGCCGGCGTGTTGTCGACGTTCCCCGCCTGGTCGATCGCTTTGACTTCGAAACTATGGGCGCCCTCGGCAAGTCCCGTGTATCCCGTGGGCGAGGCGCAGACCGCCCAGGCCCCGCCGTCTCGACGGCATTCGAAGGATGCGATTCCCGAGCCCGCCCCGTCGTTACCAGAAAAGGTGAAACTGGCCGTGGTGCTGTTTGCCAGCGCGTTCGGTTTGGTCGTTATCTGGGTCTCGGGGGCTTTGCTGTCGATTGTCCAGTTGAAGACCGCCGGCGTCGCATCGGTGTTGCCGGCGTTGTCGATCGCTTTGAGTTCGAAGCTATGAGCGCCCTCGGTGAGGCTCATGTATTCCTTGGGCGAGGGGCACGCTGCCCAAGCCCCGCCGTCCCTGCGGCATTCGAAGGAGGCGACTCCCGAACCCGTTCCGTCGTTGCCCGAGAAGGCGAAGCTCGCCGTCGTGCCGTTGGTGAGGCCGGCGGGTTTGGTGTTGATCTGAGTGTCGGGAGCAGCGGTGTCGACAGTCCAGCCGAAGGTCGCCGGCGTGCTGTCGACGTTCCCAGCCTGATCGATCGCTTTGACCTCGAAGCTGTGTGAGCTGTCGGCCAGGCCCGTGTATTCCTTGGGCGAGGGGCACGCTGCCCAAGCCCCGCCGTCCCTGCGGCATTCGAAGGAGGCGACTCCCGAACCGGCGCCGTCGTTGCCGGAGAACTCGAATTTGGCACTTGCACTGTTGGTCAAAGAGGCCGGTTTGAGGGTGATCGTCGTCTCGGGAGCAGTGGTGTCGATCGTCCAGTTGAACGTCGCGGGGCTTGGATCCACGTTCCCGGCACTGTCGATCGCTTTGACCTCGAAGCCGTGGGCACCCTCGCTCAAACTCGTGTATTCCTTCGGCGATGGGCAAGCCGCCCAGGCCCCGCCATCCCGGCGGCATTCGAAGGAAGCGACGCCCGACCCGCCCGGGTCGGAGCCGGTGAAGGCGAAGTCTGCGGTCGTGCCGTTGGTGAGAGCGCTTGGTTTGGCGTCGATCTGGGTGTTGGGAGTCGCGGTGTCAACAGTCCAGTTGAAGGTCGCCGGCGTGCTGTCGACATTGCTCGCCCGGTCGACGGCTTTGACTTCGAAACTATGGGCGCCGTCGCCGAGGCCGGTGTATTCCATCGGTGAGGGGCAAGCGCTCCAGGCCCCGCCATCTCGGCGACATTCGAAGGAGGCGATTCCCGAGCCCGCCCCATCGTTGCCAGTGAAGGAGAAGCTGGCCGTGGCGCTGTTGGTGAGGGCTAGCGGTTTGGTCTCGATCGTCGTCCCGGGAGGGCCTGAATCCTCGACGTAGGCGAGCGGTTCGGAGCAGCCTGAGGTGTTCCCGACCGTCGTCGTGGCCGTGGCGCGGAAGGTCGTGGCCGAGTTGTCGGCAACCGAGGCCGCGATTCCCGCTGCCAGTTGAGAAGCGGAGGCGGTGGCTATCGGCGAGCCCGTGCACTCAGCGCCGGTGTAGAGCTTCACGGTGGTGCCGGCCGGCGCAGTGCCGAGAACCTGTGGGCTATTGCTATTGGCTGGCGAGGGGGGGAAGGTCGCGGTCAACTCGGGCGCCGACGGGGCGGTGGTGTCGACATTGAAGCTGCGCGTCGCGGTGGCTTGGTTCCCGGCTGCGTCGCCGGCGAGCACGCGGAAGGTGTGGGGTCCCTCGGAGAGCGGGGTCGAGGGCGTATGGCTGGTGGGGCCCGAACAGGGGCCGAAGGCCGGCGCGCCCTCGTCGATCGAGCATTCGAAGCTGACCCCGGCCTCTGCGCTGAAGCCGTAGGTGGGAGTCGAGTCGTTGGTCAGGCCGGAAGGGCCGGAAGTGATCTGGACCACCGGGGGCGTGGTGTCGACCTGCCAGCTGAAGGAGGCAGGGCTCGAATCGACGTTGCCCGCCTGATCGACCGCTTTGGCTTCGAAGCTGTGGGCGCCTTCGACAAGTCCCGTGTACTCCGTGGGCGAGGCGCAGACCGCCCAGGCCCCGCCGTCGCGGCGACATTCGAAGGAGGCGATTCCCGAGCCGGTGCCGTCGCTACCCGAGAACTCGAATTTGGCGGTGGCGCTGTTGGTCAAAGAGGTCGGTTTGAGCGTGATCGTGGTTTCGGGAGCGCTGGCGTCCCTGCTGACCGTCGTGGTCACTTGACCACGGTTGCCGGCCGCGTCGGTGACGCATAGGCGCAGGGTGTTCGGACCCTCCGCGAGTTGAGCAGCAGCAACGCTCGAGACGTCGGTCGCCGGCTGGCCGGCGTAGGGGCCGGAGTCGACGATGGTGCCGGTCGTGCAGTCGGCGCCTCCGACTCTCAGCTCGAAGGCGCCGTTCTCGTTGACATGCCAGGTGATGTCGCTTGCCTCACCGGCTTTCAGCAGCGATCTGGAGAGCGAGTCAATCGCCGGCTCAGGTGCCGTCGTGTCAACGGTCCAGCTGAAGGAGGCCGGGCTCGGATCCGGGTTCCCGGCGTTGTCCACTGCTTTCACTTCGAAGCTATGGACGCCGTCACCGAGGCCGGTGTACGCCTTCGGTGAAAGACAAGCACTCCAGGCTCCGCCGTCGTGGCGGCATTCGAAGGAGGCAACGCCCGAGCCGCCAACGTCACTGCCCGAGAACTCGAATTTGGCGGTTGCGCTTTTGGTAAGGGCCGATGGTTTGAGGGCGAGCGTGGTGTCCGGTGGGGTCGTATCGGGCGGCGGTGGAGGTGGTGGTGGTTCTTCGGGTTCTTCAGTGGTTGGGGGTGAGGGGCCTGGGGTTGGGACAGGATCCGGTGGTGCACTAAGCGGGAAGCCGGCGACGCTTGCCGGGTCTCGTGGATCCGACCCGGTGAGCACCTCCTCACCGTCATCCACACCGTCCCCGTCGCTGTCGGCCTTGCGCGGGTTCGTCGTCGTCCGTCTCAGCTCGGTCCAGTCGGAGAGGCCGTCGCGGTCAGTGTCCGCCCGGAGCGGGCTGGTCTTGGTTCGCTTTACCTCGGTGCCGTCCCAGAGACGGTCCCGGTCGGTGTCGGCCCGGTGCGGGTTGGTACCAACACGCCTGGTCTCGGTCCAAGTAGAGAGGCCGTCCCCGTCGATGTCGGCGCGGAGGGGTTTGGCCTCTGCTAGGAGCGGGAGGCCAGTGAGGGCGACGATCGCGATGACCACGCCACTGAAGATGGACTGGGGAAGTCTCACAATGTCTTAGTAGAGAGGGTTTACCTGTGCGAACGGCCAAAGTGGGGCTTTTCATGCCGTTACCGTCGAATTTCACCCGTACCTCAGCCAGGCGCGGGCACGAGCAGTCGCTGCAGGGTCGCCAGTCGACCCGCGCTCACCGGCCCCATCCGGAGCGCGTGTGAGTAAGCAGTCAGAAGCGCGCGTTCCTGGTGTTCCCAGGCAAGGACGTTTTCGACCCGCTCGCGACCGGCCTTGCCCATCGCCGTGCGGCGATCGGGGTCGTCGAGTAGCTCGGAGACGAGTCGGGCGAAGCCGGCGTGGTCGTCCGGCTCCGCGAAGACCGCGGCTTCGCCGGCGCCGAAGCGCGACTCGGCGATGTCGTAGGAGACCATCGGTCGCGACATCGCCATGTACTCGGAGATCTTGACCATCGAGGAGACGTCGTTGAGGGGGTTGCTCGGGTCAGGGGCGAGGCAGACGTCGGAACTCGACAGCACCCGGCTGATCGTCTCGTGTT
Source organism: Solirubrobacterales bacterium (assembly GCA_049796515.1). Lineage (GTDB taxonomy): Bacteria > Actinomycetota > Thermoleophilia > Solirubrobacterales > 70-9 > VRUE01. The sequence goes on along the minus strand of JBAREU010000330.1, from coordinate 3,594 downwards.
CGACCCAGCCGGTGAACTCGACGCACTCCTCGAGGCCGAGCTCCACCGTCATCGCCTTCATCTCCTCGAGCACGTCGCCGTCGCCCATGAAGACCGCGTGCCAGTCCTGGCGCAGGGTGTGCAGCTCGGCCAGCGCCTGCAGGGCGTGGTCGACGCCGTCCTGGGGACCCATCACGCCCGCGTAGCTGAACAGGAAGCGCTTGCCGCGCTTCAGCGACGGGTCGGGCTCACTCGGCACGAACCGCGTCAGGTCGGGCCCGGTGCGGACGACCGCGACGTCGGCCGGGTCGCGCCGACCGCGCTCGATTGCGACCTGGCGGTAGGAGTCATTGACGGAGAGCACGACGTCGGCGCTGCGGAAGGCGACCTGCTCGGCGGCAAGCGTCATGCGGTGCAGGAGGCCGCCGCCGAAGCGGGTCAGGTAGAGCTCCGGCGTGAGGTCGTGATGGTCGAAGACGAAGCGGGCGCCGCGGCGGCGCAGGCTGAGCGCGGCCAGCAGCAGGAAGTCGGGCGGGCTGCAGGCGTGGACGAGGTCGAAGCGCCCCCTGCGAGCAAGTCGGCGGGCGAGCCGGCGGATGCTCCACAGCGCCGCCAGGTACTCGAGCGCGTAGCCGATCGTGCTCTCGTCGGCGCGCCGCGGTTGGTAGCGGTGGATCTCGACGCCGTCGATCCGCTCGAAGTGGCTGCGGTCGCGCTTCTCGCCGGCGGGGCAGATGACGGTGACGTCGTAACCCGCCCGGGTCAGCGCGGTGGCCTGGTTCCATACGTGACGGTCCGAGGGAACTGGCTCGTTCTGCAGCAGGATGAGGACGCGCTGGCCGCTCATCAGGCTGGTACCCCTTCGAGCTCGAGCGCCACTCCGTCGCCCTCCCGGCACGCCCAGGAGAGCGCGGCGCGCTCGGCGCCGTCGCCATGAATTCGCGCCTCTTCGCCGTCCTCCACGCAGCGTAGGCCCGCGCGGGTGCGCCACCACTCGGCGACTTCGCGCGGCAGGGCATACCAGCCGCCCTCTTGCGCGGCGAGGTACTCGAGGAATTCCTCGTACATGCGCAGGCGCGCCGGCGTGTCAAGGTAATCGGGGTGGGTGATCAGGTTGATCAGCCCACCGTTGGCGACGATCCACTCGCTCTTGCTCGTCCAGTGGTCGATCGAGTCCTCGCGCAGGATCTCCCAGAGGGTGTGGTCCTGGACGAGCGTGATCGGCAGCTCGACCGTCTCGCCGAGGAAGAAGGGCAGGATCGAGCAGCAGCCGCCGGGTTGGGGCTCGAACGGGTCGGTGTCGGGAAAGGAGCTGTCGTAGCGGGCGCCCAGCTCCGGCATCCAGTCGGGATTGCGGTGGGTGGCGGGGGAGCGGAAGCCGTCGGCGTCCCACTCGGCGAGGTAGCGGTGGATCGCCGGTAGTTCCGCCTCGAAGCGGGCGCGGCTCTCGAACAACTTGCAGTCGTGTTTGATTGCGTGCAGGCCGACCTCGCAGCCGGACGCCCGAACGTCGTCGAGCAGGCCGGCGGGGATCGGGTACCACTCGGCGACGAAGTTCCAGGAGGAGACGAAGCCGTGGCGGCGCTCGATCTCGATCACCTTGCGCACGTTTGCCACCCCTGCCGGGCCCTCGACGTCGTGGGTGAGGATCGCCGCGAAGCGCCGGCCTTCGGGCCAGCTCGCGATCGTCGGCACTCGCTCCTCGCCGCGGCGGTCCAGCTCCGCCCGTAGCTCCTCGTGGCGCCGATCCACCAGCAGCGGCTCGATCGGCCAGCGCGGAAACTCGGTGCGCATCTGGCGCTTCGCGTAGAGCCGTCGCATCGCGATCTGCAGTCGCCTTGGCAGTCGCGGCTTGAGCGCGTAATAGGCGCTCAGCGGCAGCGAGCGCCGACCGCCGGCAACCCGGTAGCGCTCCTCAAGGTAGTAGCGGTCGCCGTGCTTCACGCTCACCTTCAATCAACGTTTGAGCAACGCCGAGGCTTGCAGCCACTTTCTAGGGTGTTGCACTAGTGCTACACTCCTGATTCATGCCGACGAAACGTCGCCGACACGCGATCACCGAGACGCCACCGGTCCAAGCGGCACTCGACGAATTGAGGGCTGCACTTGGGCAGGACCGGGTCGAGTTGGGGGAGCTGGTTGTGCTGGGAGCCGATGCCAAGCTGGCGGCACTGCGCGCTGAGCGCGAGGGTGAGACAGTTCTGCGCCGGCGCCTGGCCGACCGCGTACGCTCGCGCGAGCTGCCGGTGAGCCTCGAGGCGGCCGAGGAGGTTCGCGCCTCTGGCTGGGCTCGTCGGTGAGCGCGGAGCTGCTGCTCGACAATTCCGCCTGGGCGAGGCTGGGCCACGCCGCACTTCCCGTCGCGCGCGCCGAGGAGATCGCCACCGCAATCGAAGCTGGCCGCGTTGTGACCTGCCTGCCGTTTCTGCTTGAGGCCGGTTACTCCGCCCGCACAGCAAGCGACCACGCCGAGTTGCTCGAGGAGCTGCGCGCGTTGCCGTCGATTCGGATCGACGAGGAGATCGAACAGCGCGCGATCGACGCGCAAGCCCAGCTCGCTCGCGCCGGGCATCACCGGTTGCCGCCAGTCGACCTCATCCTCGCGGCAATCGCCGAGCGACACGACATCGGCATCCTGCACTACGACGCTGACTTCGACCTGCTCGGTGCGAAGACTGACCTGAGCTTCAAGAGTGTGTGGCTGGTGCTGCGCGGCGACCTGTGAGTAGCGCTCGGGCTCAAACCGCGCCGCGGCCGGTTAGGACCACGGCGAAGGTGCGGGCGAGGATCGTCACGTTGAGCCAGAGGGAGCGGCGGTCGACGTACTCGAGGTCGAGCTCGACCATCTCGGCGTAGTCGAGCTCGTTGCGGCCGCTGACCTGCCAGAGGCCGGTCAGGCCGGGCTTGACCGAGAGCCGGCTGAGCCAGCGCGGGGGGTAGAAGTCGACCTCGTAGGGAATCGGCGGGCGCGGGCCGACGAGGGTCATGTGACCGCGGACGACGTTCCAGAGCTGGGGCAGCTCGTCGAGGCTGAAGCGGCGTAGGAAGAAGCCCACCCGGGTTACACGCGGGTCGTTTTCGAGCTTCTGCAGGCCGCTGTCGCGCTTGGTCTTTCCGTCGCCATCGCCGTTGCTGGCGATCACGTCGAGGACATAGGAGCGGTGCGAGTCCACCTCGGTGTCGCAGCGCATAGTGCGGAACTTGAGCACGGTGAACTCGCGCAGTGCCCGTCCGCAGCGGCGCTGCCGGAAGATCGACGAGCCCGGGGAGTCGATCCTGATCGCGATCGCGATCACCGCGAGCAGCGGGGACAGCACGATCAGCAGCGTGCCGGCGACGAGCAGATCGGCGATGCGGACGATTACCTCCAGCAGCCCCTTGCCGGTCGCCTCGACCTCCGCGGCCGGGTGCATCTCGGCGGAAGTGGACGGGGAGTGCCTGTCGGCGGACGCGAACTCCATGTGCTCATTGAGTGAACGGTCAGGGTCGGCTTGGACTTGCGGGTTGTCAGGTCTTCAGGTCGTTGCGACCCGGGTTGGGGCGCGGCTCGCGTAGGGACCGAGCGGAGGGCCGCTGCGCCCCAGGATCACCCGGAGGGCGGCCCACTCGGCACGC
>JBAREU010000329.1:0-12334 GCA_049796515.1 Solirubrobacterales bacterium | reverse complement strand
GGCCGAGCCACCGTCGGCCTGGAGCAACGTGGTGAGGATGCGGACCGCAGTCGTCTTGCCGGCGCCGTTGGGGCCGAGCAGGCCGAGCACGCTGCCGGTCGTCGCGCGCAGGTCGACCCCGTCGAGCGCGCGCACCTTGCCGTAGGACTTGCGCAGGCCACTGGCCTCGATCGTCGCGTCAGCTTCAGATGGCATCGGCGGAATCTATATACCCGCCGAATGGACGACTTCAGTCGTCGAAATCGAAGTCCTTGGGGGGTTTCTGCTCGAACCAGAGCTGGTCGTCCTCGGGCGTCTCCTCGAGGAAGTCGGGCGTCTCCTCGAGCACGTCCTCGTCGGGGCGGGCGGGTGGCGCGTTCTCCTCGGCTTCAGCCTCCGCCTCGTCCTCTCCGGCTTCTGCCTCGTCCTCGTACTCGCTGGAGTCCTCGAAAACGGACTCCTCGTCCTCGACGTCGCTCGGCGCCTCCAGCGCCTGGTCGAGCTCGTCGGAGAGGCGCTTCTCGTCCCAGAAGTCGTCGAACTCGTCCTCCTCGTCCTTGACCTCGGCGACCTCGGTCTCCGTCTCGTCGAGGCCGGTGAGCTCCTCCTCGACGTCGTACATCTCGGTCGGCTGCTCGGCAATCGCCTCGCGCTCCGCAGTGCTGGGACCGGTGATCGCCTCGTGTTCCATCGCGGGCGCCTCCTCCTCGGCGGGCTCCTCGGGCTCGGGAGCGCTCTCCGGCGGTGCGGACGGCGGCGCCTCCTGCAGGTCGGCGATCTCGGAGCGCGGCGAGGGGCGCCCAGACGCCTCCTCGGCCTCGGGTGCGACGGGCTCGGGCAGGGCCTCGGCGGCCGCCCCTCCCTCCGGCGACTCCTCCAGATCGGGCTGCGCCATGAACTCGGTCGGCGCCTCGGCAATCGGATCGGGGGTCGATCCCTCCTCCCCAGGCCGCTCCGCGGCGCCGAACGCCTCGTCCTCGAGCTGCTTAAGCTCGGAGTCGTCGGCGCCGTGCTGGCGCTTCAGCTCCAGGTGCTCTTTGATCGCGTCGTCGAGAATGCCCATTGCGGATCCCGGGGAAGCTAAAGACTATGCGGTTATCCTTGCTCTTGCGAGGGCTTTGGGACGATCCTCCCAGCCCGCATGCGGGGCTATAGCTCAGTTGGAAGAGCGCCTGGATCGCACCCAGGAGGTCGCCGGTTCGAGTCCGGCTAGCTCCATCGCTTGGTTGCTTGCCTCGTCGAAGGGCGAGCTACCCCACGGCGCTCTTGCTTCTCGCGCGGAGGAAGAGCGAGCGGCAATCGCCTACTGCCAGAGACTGAGCCGGGCCAGAATGCACATAGTGTTGTCACAGACGATCAGGCTGTCAGAGAGCGGCTTGCTCGACTTGGTCGCGTTTGACCGACGTGAACTAGCCAAGCCACCGCAAAGAGCGCCGTTAGCATGGCGGCGGGACACCAAGCCGTTATAAATATCAGTGCGCTACCAGGGTGCGAGAATGAGGCAATGAGGCCGCCAGCAGCCGGGCCCAAGAAGACGATCGTCACGGCCGTGGTGAAGATGATGAATCGGAAGGTCGCCTCCCTTTTGGTGCCCTTGCGGCTCTCATGCTCCAGCTCCCAGTTTGGCGACCAAGCCCAGTTGCTACGAATGAAGCCACCGATGTTGTCGATGTTGCGGGCATGATCGAGCCATAGAAGCCCGAAGACAGGCGACACAACAGCAAGTACGACCAGCAACACGGCATCTGCCTTTCCGGCCACCACCAAGCCACTAACGGTTCCAGTCGCAGTCACGGTCGCCGCGATAAGTGCCTGCTGCGCGTTTGAGCGGCGCGCGATCTCAGCCCAAAGCGCTTCATACTGCCTGAGCTGTGCCTCGGCGCTTTCCTTCACGAATACATCACACCCTTTCTGTTCGGCGCGGACAGACGCAGGTCTTTCGCTGGCAAGATTGTCCGGAATGAACGGGACGCAAACGGTCCTCCACATCTCAGCCCATCCCGACGATGAGCTCACCGGGGCGCCCGCGACGCTTTTCGCGCTTCGCAACAGTGGCTTTGCCGTCGTAAACCTCGCATGTGGCCTCGGCCGCAGCGAACAACACGCGCGCCGGGCGGCTGAGCTTCAAGAGGCTTGTCGACGCGCGGACTTCGAACTCGAGCTGCCTCCAGAGCCGATCGCGCTGTCGAGCTTTGACGACCCCGTCAAAGCCCAGCACGAACTCGTGGACCTGATCGCGAAAATGGCGACGGGGCTCCGGCCTGCGCTGATCGTCTCGCCCCAGCCGCACGATCGCCACCGTGCCCACGAGCTCGTCGCACGAGCCGTCCGTGACGTCATCGTTGATCACCGAGCGGGCAACTGCTCGCGTTGGTGGATGTGGGGCCTGTGGGGCGACTTGCCCCTGCCCACGCTCGCGGTCGCGTTCGACGAGCAAAGGCTCGACGAGATTGCAGAAGCGCTCGAGGCACATGAGGGGGAGCTAGAGCGAAACGACTACCGGAGACTCGTTCGCGGACGGGCGGAGATGAACGCCGCCCGTGGCCCCGAGCTCGTCTTCGGCTTCGGATCACCCGGCGATTCGAGACCCTACGTCGAGCTCCTCACCGAGGCGGTAGTCACTGATGGCCGCTGGCTGCTCGGGGCCCCACACTGGCTCGATCCCGCCTCGCCCTTTACCGAGCCTAGCCGCGTCGAGATCGGCGATTGGATCTATCTCGAAACCGTGACGCAGTGCTATGGCTCTCCAGGCGCGCTGCGTGAGGGAGCGAGGTTCGAAAACGATGCCCAGCGCGACCGGATCTGGGACCACCGGCTTCACGAGGACACCCAGTTCAACCAGCGGCTCAACTTCTTCCTGATCGCCGAGGCCATGCTCGTCGTGGCCGCAACTCAGGTGCTATCGAGCAATACGGCCACGCCGTTGCTCGGAGCCGGGATCTCAGCCGTGGGGCTGGGCCTCACCGGGATCTGGGTGGGGGTCAATCGGCGCCAGGTTAAGATCATGCGCCACATCCAAGATCGAGCGAAAAACGCGCTGCCTGAGTTCCGCAAGCACTACGAGACCAGGCCGAAAGGCCATTCGACCCGCTGGCTGAGCGACGGCATCCCGGTGATCATCGCTGTTGTCTGGGTGATCATTCTCGTTGTGGCGATCAGTGAGTTGCCGTAAGGCAGCGCTGCTCTTCCCCCGCATAACCCTTGTCGGACGGGATCCCGCCCGACTCCCAAGGGTGCGATTCAATGCGATTCGAGCCGAGATGTCGCCAGGCGTTCGAGCGCTGGCGAGGTCGAGGAGCTGCCTCGTTTGCCGCTACCCCTTTCGTGTGAGAGCGCAAGGCATGTCCAGCCTGGGTTGGGTACCTAATTCTTAGGAACCAGCTTCAGGAGATCGGCTATCCGCTGCCGAAACCCAGGGTTCGACAGTCGTCCGGCTAGCTCCATCGCTTGGTTGCTTGAGCCGACAGGCAACTCAGAGATCGCTTGATCCGTCAGAAGACCCCGGGCGAGAGCGCGATCCCGCCGTGACGCCGCCGTGACGCCGGCGGCCTCCAGAGCGCGAAGACATGCAGCCGGTCCGTTGGAGGTTGTAGACAAATACCTCAGCGGGTGGCAGCGCCGGGACTTCGCTGGCGATGAGAACGGGGATGATTGAGTCGCCAGCTGCACCGCTCAGCTTCAGGTCACGGATGTCTTCTCACAGCATCTCTACTCGGTACCTCCTCATCCCTGTCCCCGTTCTCTATGGGCCGCTTGGTCGACAGCCTGCTGGATCTGGACATCAGAGGGAGCAAAGCTGCGCCGACGCCAAGTACGTGCGTCGGCTTCAAGATTGGCCAAGGCAGCATCAAAGACTTTCTCGACATCCTGGTCGTCAGCTCGTGCAGCTGACTCCCCAGCAACTTTCACAAGGGAGGCACGATCAAATTCGATCTCACCAACAATCGACGTAATACGTTTGACCGATCCGGCTGGCAGCGCCCCGAGCAAGATGAGGATGACACCAGCCCCAGAAAGCGCGAGCGAGACCTGATCTGAATGAATCGCTCCCCACCCGAACGAGCGCTCTAGGGTTTTGGTGGAGCCGTCTCTGATTTCGACCGTTCGGGAAGACACTGCGTCGTCGGCGAAAGCGATCGGAAGCACCCAGGTTGCCAGACTGAGTACGAGGACAATGGACCCTGCGCCGACGAGCACCCTCCTGGTCCATGCTGACATCGACATATGGCCCTGCTAGCAGCCACGCATGCAGATCATTGCTTTCGAGCGAGCAACCTGTACACGTAGTCTGATATCGCTCGCCTCCGTACCTTGCGGGAGCGATACCCGATCTTCTGCGGGAGCTCTTCTTCTGCCTCTTCGTGTTTGGCAATCGCCGCGGCGAGCCGTTTGGCAAGTAGCTCCGTAAGGGATGCAGAGCGCTCGCTTCGGGCAATCCTGGGGTTGGCCCGACCGACCGCTTGCTCCCATTCTCCTCCTGCGTCGTAGATCTCTATCGGAGGATACCCAGCAAACTTGCAGCACGAATGCACTACAAGCGTCTCCATCTTTGGCTCAAGGGAAGGAAAAGACCTCAACCTACGAAGCTCAATCACGAATTCCGCAATCGGTGCGGCAACTTCTCCAAGATCCCGCTTGGGGTGGAATGGGAGATCAAAATCCCTCTTCAGTCGACGGCAAGCTTTGCCCGTGAGAGCCCGCTTCCTGATTCGGCCAGCGTCATTTTTCCCGTGGCGCATGGTCCTGTGCCAGTATTCAAGCTTGTCGAGAGACGGCAATATCTCGCCATCTGAGTCGACCCGCCTCCTCCAAACCTCCAGGAGAAGCTGCTTGTGCCGCTTATCCTCCTCAGGATCATCTTTGTTTGCGCGCGTAGCCAAAGTGTCGTTCATTTGCGAGGGGCCATTTTGAAGGCTATATGGCTGCTAGGACGAGTGCGTACCAAAGGGGCTCTACACCTGCTCAGTGAGACCGTGGCTCTGCCGGGCACTCAGCGCAGCCTGGACTGCCGGCTCAGAAGAGTAGGTACGCGCGATGCCGTGAACTGCATCGCGTGCTAGCTCCGACACCGTTGCCCGCTCAACAAATGCCGCAGCCTCTAAGACTTCATAGAGGCCCGCGTCGATCCGGATGTTGATCTGATCTTGGGGGACTTTTCGGCTCATGGGCCCTTCGGATGCACCGTTGAAGGATTTGGCGTCCGACCGTGCAACTACAACTGCTATCAAACAAAAATCTAGCAGCTAGAGATCTATAAAGCTAGAAGATATCTCTCTGAGCGGGCTATAATAATGCGGATTAGCACAAAGGAATGGATGAGCCGCATCGACGTAATCGCTAAGTGGAGTCAGCATGTCTAGGGTTCGCAGCCGTCCCGAGCCAAGGCGTATTCGCTTCCACGGCCAGGAACTCGACTTCTCGGACGAGCTTAAGTTTCTCGTCGCTGACGAGGCGGCCTATTCGCTTGTACCCGAAGACTCTGTGGTTCGTTTGGCAGGTGAGGCTGAGCCCGATTGGGAGCGCGTCATAAACATGGCCCTGACTCGCTTTGATCGCGCCGGTCGGGGACGGGATGCGTATGAGTGGTTCGTATCGCCCAGCACGGACCTCGACAACTTGCGCCCAATTGAACTCGTTCAGCGGGGATTGGGTGCAGAGCTCATAGAGGCAACGGATCGTCACTTGTCCCGATTGGGCCGTCGGCGTCAACCCTGATTAGGCTCTGGAGCATCCTAAGAAACCCGGGGTTCGAGAGTCGCCCGGCTACTTGGTTGCTTGCCTGATCTCGGGTCTTGCAGCCTCAGGGTACGCTTCCCATAGACGTGCGCCGGCCTGCGTAATACGCGCCACCGTCGAAGACGCAGCATTGTGTTCAGCGTGTCCAGGCGATGATCAAGTGCGGCACGGACGCGGTGCTCATCTGGTTCCACACTCTGACGAGTCCTACTTCGACCTCTGGAGAACTTTCTTCCCGCTCTGATTCGTCCCGCATGACCCCTCTTTCCTCGCGAAATTGCTGTTTAGTAAGACTGCTGTTGACATAGCGGCAGCAGCGTGAGAGGTTCCGCTGGTGTCCGGCCGAGGCGCACAACCACCGCGGGCAAAAGGCGCCAGCACTGGCAAGAGGGGTCAATCGGGAACCCTGCGCGTGTTGATTGCTCTAGGTGGTCCGGCCGCGTTGGCAATCGTCGTCTACGCCGCGGCGGAGGAGTCGTGGGTGATCTTTGCTGTGTCCACGCTTGTCGCGGCCTGCGCATTCGCGGTCGGATCGCTTCTGGGCTTCCTCTTCGGGATTCCGCAGTACTTTGCCAACGCAGATGCGGCAAACTCCGGCACGGGCAAACCGAGCTACCAGCCGAACACCAACCTCACGCAAGTTTCAGATTGGCTTACCAAGATCATTATCGGGGTCGGACTGGTCGAGTTCCGCCAGCTCACTCAGTCCATCGGCAACCTCGGCGATGAACTTGCTCCCAGTCTTGGGTCCGATCCGACGGGCAAGTCGTTCGCCATTGCCCTGGTCGTCGGCTTCTTTGTGATCGGCTTCCTCGTTGGGTACCTCTATACGCGGCTGCGGCTTCAATGGGCGTTTGCCCAAGCTGACCGGGGAGCCTTCGAGGAGTTGGTAGACACCAAATTGGAGGAGCGGGACAAGGCCGATGCTCAGGCCTTGACGCTAGCCTCTCGACAACTCAATCCGACGGTAGCAGCACCTTCCCCGGAGGAGTTGAAGGCAGCACTTGCGGACGCCTCAGAAGCAACCAAGGCGCAGGTTCTGAGTCAGGCTCGCAACACGGAGAAGCCGTCGGGGGAGCCAGCGCCTGAGCGAGCACGCGTGGTTATCGAGGCGATCGATGAACCCCCTGCCCAAGAGTGAGGTCAAGGCGGGCCCAAGCTACCGCTCTCGAAAGAGAAGGTTCAGGTCCACTCGGCGGGCGTGATGGTTCATGGACGCCTACGAGCCTTTGAGCAGTAGTCGTATCCGCTGAAGGAAGGCGGGGTTCGAGAGTCGTCCGGCTAGCTCCATGAATGGGTGCTTGTTCAACTGAACGCAGTTGGGGCACTCCCAGGTCGCCGGCGTGTCAGGGCGGCTAGTTAACTAAGCCCCGAGCACTTGGAAAGCGAAGCCAGCTACCAGCAGAGCCATACCGGCTATGCCGATAGTCCCATTCGGGGTATTCCGCTCGATGAAGTCCAGCACGCCAACCAGAGCGGCGCCCATTAGCGCAATGAGGTAGATCGGCAGTACGAAGCCGAGTGCGATGACAAAGCCAAGCGTACCCAGGGCTATTGGTAGTAGCAAAATTGGGACGAGAAGTCTACCGGCTGTCGGCCATGCTAAGTACACGAACAGCGTGAAGGCGCCTGCCCCGGCCATTGCGATCAACACGCTCAACACGGAATCTCTCAGTCCATCGCGCAGGTTATGGAGGTCCGCCCACCACCTCTGAACGAACGTGTCCATACCGTCTCGCAGCTTTCGGATGTTCTCCAGCGTAACCGCCTCAACAGAAAGCAGGACAGCGCCCACCGCATCGAACGCTAGACCGAGGATAGTCCAGTCATGGGAGTCCATAAAAACCCACGAAGATCAGAGTCCCCGATCTGCCCCGTAGACAGCAAGGGCCGCTCAACAGGTACCGGGCGCCGACCAGCCCGACACGGTGGATGGCTATCGCGATTTCGGCGACCTGTGCGGAATGGGACTCGCCCATGACGAAATCCTATTTGCGTCGTGGCCACTCTTTCTGCTGTCAACAATGGCGGCCTTGCCGCGGATATCTACCCGACTGGTGTCAGCTACGGCGAAAGTGCTTAGGTCAGGTCGGCAGCACCTGAATCTGCTATGAGCCGTGCCTCGACCAATTCTGAGAGCTCGGCGAATCCTGCCGAGAAATTCAGGGTTCGAGAGTCGTCCGGCTAGCGCATCGCATGGTTGCTTGCTCCCGCGTCGCATGGGAGGTCGGCCTGCATCGCCCTAGGCCATCCGGGAGCCGGACTCGCAACCCACCCCGCAACGGACATGAGGCCGGAGCGGCCAGCTGAAGAGCCCGGCGCCTCAGGTTAGAGTCGCGACCGATGAACGTTCATGGGCCGTATCCGCTGCCCAAGGATCCCGCTCTCGCCGAGGTGGCCAGCGCGCTGCGCGACACCGGGCACTGGGCTTGGGTCGTCGATGATCGGTGGCATATCGCCTATGCGACCGACGAGCTGCGCCTCGGCTTCGGCGCCGGCGCCGAGCTCGCACCCTGGGCGCTCGGGGCACACATCTTCGGGCCCGAGGCGATGAGCATGAGTCTGCGCTGGCGCTTTGGCTCGAACACCTTGGAGTTGATGCGCATGTTGTTCGCCTTTCTAGGCGGCTGGGTCCTCGCCGACACCCCGGGCGGCCGCGACGAGCTTCGCGAGCTGGTCGACCCCTCGCTTCGCGAGATGGTCGACCAGCTCTCCCCCGTAGACCTGACGGCGATGTCGGGCAAGGGGGGCGGGATGGCCTTCGCGACGATACAGGTGGACATCCCCGTGGTCGCCATTCGCATCCGCGACGCCGCCGGCCGCCTTGCCGGGACCGCGATGATCTCGAAGCCCGCGGCGGGCATGACGACGCTCGGGGCGATGGCCTCGATGGCCGACCTGGGTCACCTCGAGCGGATGCAGCGCGTTTCCCAGCCGGCGCGGCGCCCCGCGGCGGTCCTGTTCGCCGACCTGGAGGCCTCCTCGCCACTCGCACGGCGCCTATCTACCGCCAGCTATTTCGCGCTGGGGCGCCGGCTCGTCCGCGCAGCTGACCAGTGCGTGATCGACGAGGGCGGCCTCGTCGGCAGGCACGTCGGCGACGGAGTTGTCGCCTTCTTCCTCGCCGAAAGCACTGGATCGGAGTCTGACGCTGCTCGCTCGTGCATCGCCGCGACGCGCGCATTGAGAACCGCAATCGGCGACGTCGCCGTGCGCAGCGAGCTGCCGCCCGAGGACGTCGTCATGCGCTTCGGGCTGCACTGGGGATCCACCCTCTACGTCGGCAACATCACCACGGCCGGGCGGGGGGAGGTCACCGCGCTTGGCGACGAGGTCAACGAGGCGGCGCGGATCGAGGCCTGCGCGAGCGGCGGGCGGGCGCTCGCCTCCAAGGAGCTGATCGAGCGCCTGGAGCCCGAGGACGCCGCCGCCCTCGGGCTCGACCCCGCCCGGATCACCTACACCCCACTCGCCGATCTGGACACCGCCACCGAAAAGGCCCGCCGCGACGCCCCGGCCATTGCCGTCTGCGACGTCTAGGGCCGGGCGTTCGCCAAACGCGCCCCCTTCCGTTCCGCGGACTGGTGGCCGGCGGCGCTGGTCGCGATCTCGATCTCCTGGTGGGGGACGCCTACGGTCACATCCACCAGATGGTCGTCAACGACAACAACGACCCCGACAACACCGGCATCTTCCTCTACAGCGACATCGTCTCGCCCCTGGTCGGCCTCGTCCTCTACGGGCTCTTCCGGCGCGCCGGCGGCGGTCAACCGCGGCGCCAGGGCAGCGGCAGGCAGCGCTCTAGAGTCCACGAAGAATGAAGCTCCCGAATACCGCGCAGACGTCTCAGCCCTGGCGAATCCACGAGATCGTTCCCGACTTCCGCCTCGAGGACGTGTGGGCGTTGCCAACGCCGGGTGGCCCAGAGGACTTTCCCCGGCTGGTGCGGTTGGCAACTTCGCTGGACCCCGGAGAGGGATCTTCTCGGGTAGTTCGCGCGCTCTTCGCTGTCAGGTGGAAGCTGGGAGAGGTGTTCGGGTGGGACGACCCCGACGGCGGCCTCGGCTCCAGGGTGCCGACGCTGCGCGACCGGCTGCCGGACGATCTGCGCGATACCTCGCCTGACCCGGGCTCTTATGCCCTCCCCTTCACACCTCTCTATCTGCTCGCCGACGAGTTCGCCGCCGAGATCGCCAACCGGACGGTCCACGGAGTCGTGCACCTCGGCTGGGTACCGGGCGAGGCGGGCGGTTACCGCGGGCAGATGTCCGTCTACGTGAAGCCCAACGGCCGTCTCGGGAACGCCTACATGGCAGCGATCGGGCCGTTCCGGCACCTGCTCGTGTACCCGGCGATGCTGCGCGAAATCGGACGGGCCTGGCGGGCAGACGCCGGCGAGTCGATCCCGGCGCGCGCCTAAAGGCTCGCGTGGCGACGCGTGACTGGGCGGTTCTCTACGACGCTGATTGCGGCTTTTGCAAGTGGCTGCTCGCCATCCTGCTCCGCTGGGATCGCGCCGCGCGGCTGCATCCAATCGCCTTGCAGCGGCCGGAGGCTGACGAGTTGCTCGCCGATCTCGAGCTGGCCGCGCGCATGCGCTCCTGGCACCTGATCTCCCCCGGCGGCGAACGGCGCTCTGGCGGCGACGCGATTCCGCCGCTGCTGACACTGCTGCCCGGAGGGCGGCTCCCGGCCGCTGCCTTCGCGCGATTCCCCGGTCTCACCGATCGCGGCTACCGATGGGTGGCTGAGCACCGCTCGCAGCTCTCCAGGTTGGTTCCGAGGAGAGTCAAACAGCACGCAAGTGTGCGCGTTCACCGGCGCGAGCAAGGGCGCAAGGTCGGCTACCCTGCACGAGAGAAAGGATCGGTGGACAGGGAAGCCGGTGAGAGACCGGCACGGACCCGCCACTGTGACCGAGCGAGAAGCCCGGCGCACGCCATGAGGCAGCCACTGGCCACGCAGGCCGGGAAGGCGCGACGGGAAGGCTCGGAAGTCAGGAGACCTACCTCCGATCCGTAACGTCGAACGCCCTCGCGGAAAGGGGCAAAGGCATGCGTGCATTCATCGCGGCGCTCTCCGTCGCCTTCATCCTCGCGGCGTTCTCCGCCCCGGCGGCCGGCGATGCCCCCAATCCGGAACGCAAAGCGCTACTCGACAGCACTGTCAGGTTCCTGCAGGACAGCCAGCAACAAGACGGCGGCTTCGCGCAGGCCGGCGAACCTACCCAGGGCACCAGCGCCTGGGTGGCTCTGGCGCTGGCCGCCGCCGGGATCAATCCCCGCAACCAGGCCAAGCCCTGCGGCACCGATGCCTACACCTACCTCGTCACGCACTTCCACGAAGAAGCGGGCGCGTCTGCAGCGCAGATTGTGACGACCGCCTTCGAGCGCGAACTTCTCGTCGTCAATGCCACCGGCACCGATCCCCACGACTTCGCCGGCTTCGACCTGGTGCAGGAGATCCTCGCGCGGCAGCTGCCCAGCGGCTCCTTCCCCTACCTCCCCGGCGGCGAAGGCCAGATCAACACGACGATCTTCGCGATCCTCGCCCTCAGCCCGATCGGCGAGCCGGCGCCGCAAGCCGCCATCCGCGAGGCCTCCGAGTGGCTGATCGCCCAGCAGAACGACAACGGGGGCTGGTACTGGCAGGGCGGCGGAGCGGTGAGCGAAGTCGACATGACCGGGGCCGCGATCGAGGCGCTGAACGCGGCGGGACCGCCGAGCTCCCCGGCCGAGCGCGCCGCCTTCGAGAGCGCGCAGCGGGAGGGCTTCGAATATCTCGAAGACGCCCAGCTCCCCGACGGTGGTTTTCCAGCGCTGCCCGCGAGCGAAGGTGAGTCGAACGTCGCCTCCACCGCCTGGGCCGTGCAGGGAATCTGGTCGGCCGGTGACAACCCGGAAACCTGGCGCACCGACTCGGGGCTGGCGAGCGAAGAACCACTCGACTACATGGAATCGATGCAGCAGCCCGACGGTCACATCCGCTTCTCGCAGAGCAGTGACGTCAACGGCATCTGGATGACCGCGTACGTGGTCCCGGCGTTCGCCGGCCAGGCCCTGCCGATCCCCGAGGCGACCTTTTCGGACGCCAGCGTGCCGCCCTGCGAGACGAACGGCGGCGGCGCGGAGACTGGTGTGATCGCAGGCGGCGGCGGCAAAGGTGCCCCGCTTTTCAGCCGTCCGAGGCCCCAGAGCAAGGGCAAAACTCCGGGCGGCGCGCGGATCGTCCGCAACAAGGGCCTCCGCCCGCGCAACCACAGCAAGAGCAGGCGAGGAGCCAATGCCAGGCAGCCGACCGGCACCGAGACCGCCGAACCGAATGGGACCAACGCCGGGGAAGAAAGAGAAGTGACCGCCGTCTCCTCCTCGGCCGGCCCAGGCGCAGGAGACGGGACCCAGGGACATAGCGCCAGCGAAGGAGGGAGCAGCGACGCCAATGCACAGTCCAACTCAGGTGCCGCGAGAGGCAGCCCGCCGCTATCGGCGGCCCTGCGCGAAGCGGCCCAGAGTGCGGCGGGAGGAAGCGGTGGGCGCCAGGTGAGCGGCATCGTTATCGGCGATGCCAGCACCTCGCCGGGTGGCGAACTCGCCTTCGGCGCCCCCGGCCTGCGCAGCGC
>JBAREU010000328.1:0-3022 GCA_049796515.1 Solirubrobacterales bacterium | reverse complement strand
GGGTCGCGCAGCCACTCGGCGACGTCGATCAGCTCGTCCTTGGCGGCGTCGACCCCCTGCACCTCCTCCCACAGCACCGGCTTGGTCTTGCTCGCCTTGACCGTCTCCGGCTTGGTCGCCCCCAGCGTGCCGCGCAGCAGCGTCACGAAGACGATCAGCAGGCCGAACATGAAGACGACCCCAAAGACGGGGTACCAGTCGAAGAAGAAGCTTTTGATGTCGGACGTCGCCAGCGCTTGGACTAGGTGCATGGGCTACCTGGCTCCACAACGGGAGTGTCGGCGCAAAGTTGCAGCGCCCCTATCGCATATACGTCCGGTGGCTGGCCGCTTGCATCAAAGCTCGCGGCGGCTGATGACGCCGCTCTGCAGAGCGCGCTCGACCAGGGCGACCCGCTTGCGGTTCTGCGGCAGGTCCTCGACCCCGAGCTTCTCGAAGAGGGCCCGCATGTGGGTCTTGACCGCGTCGACGCTGAGGTGGAGCTCCGCGGCGATCGCCTGGTTGGTGGCCGGCGTGGCGAAGGCCGCTTCGTCCTTGAAGGGGCGGCAGAGGGCGAGCAGGACGCGGCGCTGAGCGGGGGAGACGGTCGCCCCGGCTTGTACCTGGCTGGCGGCGACGGTCGCTTCCGGGGCGCCCTCGCCGGGGCGGCGGAAGAGGACCGTGGTGCGGCCAAAGCGCAGCGTCTCGCCGTCGCGGAGACGGCGCCGCCCGTCGACCCGCTGCTCGCCGACGAAGGAGCCATTGCGGGAGAGGCCGTCGTCGAGCAGGGTGCACTCGTCGCGTACGACCTCGATCTGGGCGTGCAGCGCCGAGACCTCCTCGTCCCAGTCGAGCCGCAGGTTAGCGGACTCGCCGCGCCCCACCCAGAGCGCCGCCGTCCCCTCCTCGACGACCACGATTCGCTGCTTGCCCTCCCCGTCGCGGAAGACCAGGAACGGCCGCCCACCACGTTCAGCCTCGATCTGTGCCTTCAGCTCAGGAGCGCTGGTCAGCTGCGCACCACCTGCGAGCCGCCGACTATCGCCTCGGTGCCGTCGTCGCCGAAGACGATCCAGGCCTTGTTGCCGCCGTCGTAGTCGGGCGCCCAGAGCTTCAGCGTCGCCGGCCGGTCCCAGACCGTGACCCCCTCCTCGCTGGTTTCGTCCAGGCCGCGCCAGATGCGCACGAAGGCGTTGCGCTCCCACTCCTCACCGATCGTCGTCGGCTCGCGGTGGCCGGGGTGGACCCGCGTCTCCGGCGGCAGCTCCATCAGCCGCATCACCGAGGCCTGCAGGTCGGCGAAGCCGCTGGCGCCCGGCGCCATCGTCCCACCGACGGTTCCCTTGAAGAGGACGTCGGCGGTGAAGACGTCGGTCCCGTCGACGAGGAAGGCGAGGTGGCCGGCCGCGTGACCGGGGGTGTAGATCGCCTCGACTTCGAGGTTGCCGGCGGAGAGCTTCTCGCCGTCGCCGAGCGTGTGCGCAACGTCCTCGCCGAGCTCCGCCGCGGTCTCGGCATGGGCGACCAGCGGCGGGTCGCCGATCCGCGAGCGTGCCTCCGCCAGCCCCGCGACGTGGTCGGGATGCGGGTGGGTGACGAGGACGTGGCTGATCTCGATCCCGTCTCGCTCGGCCCGCTCCAGCAGCGGGCCGAGGTCGTCGTTGCCATCGATCAGTACCCCCGTGCCGCCGACCTCGTCGGCCACCAGGTAGGCGTTCGAAAGCCAGGTCGGGTTCTCGGTCCTCTCGACGATCAAGTTGCGGGAAGTATCGCGGTTTGCCTGCATACTGCGCCGCGTGCCAGACAGTCGCATCCGAACTCGGTACGGCGGTGGACGACGGCCTTTCCCAACCGCGTCGCCGGGCGAGCTACCGTGTTGCAAGTTGAAGTGAGGGCCAGAGGCACCCCGGCGCCAGGGCTCCGCCTGGTGCTCCTGGCGGTCTTGTTCGTGATGGCGCTGACGGCTGACATGCGCTTCGCCTCCGCCGCCCCGAGTGGCGCGGAACAGGGTGTCGGGCCGCCCGCCGCCGGTCAGCTTCCCTTCGATCGGCACGGCATGTGGATCTGGTACGTCGATCGCTCCGACGGCGGTGACGTCGGGGGCATCGTCGCCCGTGCCAGAGCCGCCGGGATCGGCACGCTCTATATAAAGGCCGGCGACGCCGGCCATGTCTGGTCGCAGTTCAGCAAGTCGCTGGTCGGCGCTCTGCATCACGGGGGCCTGGACGTTTGTGCCTGGCAGTTCGTCTACGGCGACAGCCCGGTTGCCGAGGCCAGGGTGGGCGCCGCCGCGGTGCGCCGCGGGGCCGACTGCTTGGTGATCGACGCCGAGGGCCACTACGAGGGCAAGTATGCGTCCGCCGATCGCTATGTCCGCGCCCTGCGTGCCCGTATCGGCCGCACCTTCCCACTCTCGCTGGCGACCTTCCCTTATGTCGACTACCACCCGTCCTTCCCCTACTCGGTCTTCCTCGGCCCCGAAGGCGCCATCGTCAACCAGCCGCAGATGTACTGGCGGGCGATCGGTACCTCGGTCCGCGGCGTCTACGAGCACACCTATCTCTTCAACCGGATCTGGGAGAGGCCGCTCTACCCGCTCGGCCAGACCTACGGCGGCGCCGGCCGCAGGGACATTCTCCGCTTCCGGCGCTTCGCCGAGAGCTACGGCGGCCTGGTGCCGAGCTGGTGGGACTGGCAGGAGACGAGCCTTGCCGGCTGGCGGGCGCTCGGAGCGAGCATCGACGGCCCCGTCTTCGGCTACCGGCCGGTTGCCTCGCACCCTGTGCTGAGGCGGGGCAGCAAGGGCGACATGGTCGTCTGGGCACAGCAGCATCTGCAGGCCGCCGTGCGACCCGAGCTGCCGGTCACGGGGATCTTCGGCTGGCAGACCAGGTCAGCTGTTCGAGCTTTCCAGGCGAGCCAGGGCCTGTCCGTGGACGGGGCGATCGGCACGTCCACTTGGGGCTCGCTGCTGGACTTCGACCCGGTACGTCCGCGCTGGGCGGGTCGCCGGGCGAAGCGGGGGGGCGGCGCGGGGGCAAGC
>JBAREU010000327.1:0-2325 GCA_049796515.1 Solirubrobacterales bacterium | reverse complement strand
GCCGGCTCGGCGTCTACAGCGGACGGCTCTGGGAGTTCCTGACCGGCAATCCCCGCGAGTCGAACACCGAGGGCGGAATCTTCCCGGCCATCTTCGGCACGGTGATGATGGTGCTGCTGATGAGCATCATCGTGGTGCCGCTCGGAGTGCTGGCGGCGCTCTACCTGCGCGAGTACGCGAAGCAGGGGCCGCTCGTGCGCACGGTGCGCATCGCCGTCAACAACCTGGCCGGCGTGCCGTCGATCGTGTTCGGCGTCTTCGGCCTCGGCTTCTTCGTCTACTTCGTGGGGGGCGGCATCGACCGGCTGTTCTTCCCGGAGGCGCTGCCCACGCCCACCTTCGGCACCGGCGGGATCCTGTGGGCGGCGCTGACGCTCGCGCTGCTCACGGTTCCGGTCGTGATCGTGGCCTCCGAGGAGGCGCTCGCCGCGGTGCCGCGCTCGATGCGCGAGGCTTCACTCGCGATGGGGGCCACCAAGTTCCAGACGATCCTGCGCGTCGTGCTGCCGGCGGCGGCGCCCGGGATCCTGACCGGCCTGATCCTGGCGATGGCGCGCGGCGCGGGCGAGGTGGCTCCGCTCATGCTCACCGGGGTCGTCAAGCTGGCGCCCGAGCTGCCGCTCGACGGCTTCTTCCCGTTCGTACACCTCGACCGCAAGTTCATGCACCTGGGCTTCCACATCTACGACGTGGGCTTCCAGAGCCCCAACGTCGAGGCCGCCAAGCCGATGGTCTACACCACGACGATCTTCCTGCTGATCATCGTGGTGCTGCTGAACCTGACCGCGATCATCGTGCGCAACAAGCTCCGCGAGCGATACAAGACGGGCGCCTTCTGAGGCTTCGAGGATGCTGATGACCAACGACGACGTGAACACGAAGGTCCCCGACAGCGGGCTCAGGATCAAGACCGAGGTCAAGGCTCCCGGCAGCCCCGCCCTCGCGTCCTCCGGGGACCCGGACATCGTGTGCCGGGACGTCAACCTCGCCTACGGCGACAACCACGTGCTGCACGACGTCACGATGGACATGGAGGACCGCCGCGTCACCGCGCTCATCGGCCCGTCCGGCTGCGGCAAGTCGACGCTCTTGCGCTGCCTCAACCGGATGAACGACCTGATCGACAACGTCCGCATCTGGGGCGAGGTCCGCGTCAAGGGCCAGGACATCAACGCGCGCAGCACCGACGTGATCGAGATCCGGCGCCGGGTCGGGATGGTGTTCCAGAAGTCCAACCCGTTCCCGAAGTCGATCTACGAGAACGTGGTCTACGGGCTGCGCATCGCCGGGATCGGCGACAAGGCGACGCTCGACGAGGCCTGCGAGCGCTCGCTCAAGGGCGCGGCGCTGTGGGACGAGGTCAAGGACCGCCTGGGCGAGAGCGGGCTCGGGCTCTCGGGCGGCCAGATGCAGCGGTTGTGCATCGCGCGCGCGATCGCCGTCGAGCCCGAGGTGATCCTGATGGACGAGCCGTGCTCCGCGCTCGATCCGATCGCCACGCTGAAGATCGAGGAGCTGATCTACCAGCTCAAGGAGAAGTACACGATCGTGATCGTGACGCACAACCTGCAGCAGGCCGCGCGCGTCTCGGACAAGACGGCGTTCTTCTGGCTGGGGCGGCTGGTGGAGTTCGGGCCGACCGCGGAGATGTTCACGGCTCCCAAGGACAAGCTGACGGAGGACTACATCACCGGCCGTTTCGGTTGATCTCGCGGGGTAAGGGATGGAAAGGCATCATTTCGAAACCGAGCTGCAGGCGCTCAGGAACCAGCTGCTCACGATGGGCGGCCTGGTCGAGGAGCGCGTGCACCGCGCCGTGCAGTCGCTCATCCACCGGAAGGACGAGGAGGCGCGGCGGATCATCGCGACCGACAAGGAGATCAACGATCTCCACATCGACATCGACGACCGCTGCCTGAAGCTGCTGGCGACACAGTCGCCGCTGGCGGTGGACCTGCGCCTGATCACGTCCGCGATGAAGATCAACGCCGACCTCGAGCGCGTCGGCGACCAGGCCGTCAACATCGCCGAGAGCGTGCTGGTGCTGCTGCCGCACCCGCCGGTCAAGCCGCTGATCGACATCCCGCGCATGGCGGTGATCGCCGAGAAGATGGTGAAGGACGCGCTCGACGCCTTTGTCAAGCGCGACACCCAGCTCGCGCGCGACGTGCTGCGGCGCGACGACGAGGTGGACGAGCTCAAGGACCAGGTGTTCCGCGAGCTCTTGACCTACATGATGGCCGACCCCGGCACGATCCAGCGCGCGCTCGCGCTGATCCTGATCAGCCGAAACCTCGAGCGGATCGCCGATCATGCGACCAACAT
>JBAREU010000326.1:0-5212 GCA_049796515.1 Solirubrobacterales bacterium | reverse complement strand
GGCTTACGGAGGGGGACACCCGGCACTCCTACACAGGTACGCTGCGCACATGGGTCTCGCTAGCGACTTTCAGCAGGTGCTCGATGCTCTGCCGCCCGATTGGACGGATCTGGAGGTGGATCTTCGGATCGATGACGAGAGTCAGTACATCGACACGGCTGTGGCGCTGAGCCAGGTCAATGCGCAGCCTTATTCGGAAGCCGATTGGGACTGGCGGCTGCTCGTTGCGCATAGCTTCGGCCACGCGGCTGCCGCGGAGAGCGTGGTGGGGGTGCTGGAGAAGTTGGATGCCGAAGGCGTGGCAGGCGAGATGCAGGTTCGCGAGGTGCGCGAGGGGCGGGCCGAGGTCGTGCAGATGTGGGGGCGGCCCGAGAGTGTCCGCGAGGAGTTCCGCCAGCGCCGCTCGATCTAGTGGCTCGGATCGTCGCCGTCGCTCCCGATCTGCTGCTGGGCAGCAAGGTAGAGGCAATGCTGACCGCCGCCGGGCACGAGGTGACCTTGTCGCCCGCCCTGGCCGAAGCGCCCCTTGGCGCGGCCGATCTGATCGTCGCCGACCTTGATGTCGAGAATCCCGCGGCCCTGGGGGGGTTCGACATTCCGGTGCTCGGCTACTACTCGCACGTCAACGTCGAGACCAAGCGCGCTGCCGATGCGGCTGGGATCGACTTGGCGGTGCCGCGTTCCCGCATGGCGCGTGAGCTTCCGCAGTTGGTCGATCAGCTGCTGCCAGACTCGTAGAACGCGGCGTCGACGTCCAGGGGTCGTTCGAGCAGCCCGTGCCGCAGGTCCCAGGCCGCCCAGGCGCGCAGGACGGTGGGGTCGAATGGCGCCGGATGGAGGTTGGGACCCAGTACCCGCAACTGCGCTGCCTGGTCTGCCCGGTCGAGGCTTGGCACCGTGGCTAGCAGGGCGTCGAGCGCTTGCGCCGGGTGGTCGGAGGCGAGCTCGTAGCCTCGGGCGGTGGCCGCGACCATCGAGTCGACCAGCTCGGGCTCCCGCTCGATCGTGCGGCGGGAGGCGGTCAGGATCAGCTCTGGGTAGGGCGGGGCGCCGTAGCGGTCGACCTTGAAGATCCGGACGGGCACGCCCTGCTGGCGCAGGGCAACCCCCTCGGCGTTCCAGAAGCCGGTTACCGCATCGACTTTGTCCGCCACCAGGGAGGGGACCGCGTTGAAGCCGATCGTCACCCGGTCGACCTGGGCGGGGTCGCCGCCGTCCGTCGTCACCTCGGAGTCGACCACGGCTTCGTCGGAGGGAAGGCCGGTGACCCCGACCGTGCGGCCTTCGAGCTCGCGCGGCCGTCGCACCGGGCCGTCGCCGCGGACGATCACAGCGGCGAGGGGGCGCTGCACGATCGGCATCGCGCCGACCACGTCGACGCCGCGCTCGCGGGCGATCCCCAGGTCATGGATGTCGAGGATCGCGAAGTCAGCGCGGCCCGCGGCGAGCAGCTTGGGGGCGTCGCTAGATTCGCCCGGCTGGCGGATCGTCAGGTCGATTCCCTCCGCCCGGTAGTAGCCCTCGTCTTGCGCTGCATAGATGCCGGAATGGACCGCGTTGGGCACGAAATCGAGCACGAGCGTCACGCCTCTCGGCGCGCCCGGTTCTGCGCCGTCGCTGCCGCAGCCGGACGCGCCGGCGAGCAGCAGGACGGCCGCCAGCAGCGCGGCAGCTCGTCTCATTCGACAGAGAAAACTATTCAAACCTCAATCCGGTTAGACTCCCGCCCCGAAAACCGAGTGTGGGATCCAAGGGACTAGAGGAGGCATAACCAGTGCAGCAACGAGGACTTGCGGCATATCTCGCCGAGCTGATCGGCACTTTCCTGCTGGTGTTCTTCATCGTCAGCGTGGTCGTGCTGTTCGTCGCGACCGGCAATCAGGCTCAGTTCGGCTCGGACTTCGCCGTAGTCGGCCTCGTTCACGCCTTCCTGCTGTTCGGGTTGATCGTGATGTTCGGTGTGGCCAGCGGCGGCCACTTCAACCCCGCCGTCACCCTGGCCGCGATCACGATCAAACGGATCGCCCCGGTGGACGGACTCATCTACATGCTCGCCCAGCTCTCCGGCGGCGTCCTCGGTGCGTTGCTCGCCAAGGGCCTGTTGCTCGACGAGGGGCGCGCAACGCACTACGCCGCGGCTGAAGTCAGCGGCCTGCTCGGCGGCAACTTCCAGGGCGCGATCATCGAGGCGCTCGGCACCTTCTGCCTCGTCCTCGTCATCCTCGCCGCGGTCTACTCGGCGAAGAGCCTCAAGGACTGGGCGCCGCTGGCGATCGGCACCACGCTGGGCTTCATCGTCATGGTCGGCGGCCCGCTGACCGGCGGCTCCTTCAACCCGGCCCGCTGGTTCGGACCGGCGTTGGTCGGCAACGAGTGGGGCGGCGTCTGGCCCTACCTGCTCGGCCCGATCGTCGGCGCTTTGCTGGCGGCGGTCGTCTTCAAGCTCGTGCTCGAGCGCGGCGAAGCGGCTCCGACCGAACCGCCGGAGCGCGTCAAAGCACCCGCTGCGCCGAAACCCGGCGCCCCAGCCTGAGCGCAGAAGTCCTCTAGTCGCATCCGCCGCCGGGCCGTTCGGTCCGGCGGCGCCATGCTTGCAGTAGCTTGGGCGTCGTGCGCCGAGTCACCTTCTCGCGGAACTACACGCTCTCCCTCTCCCGCACCTGCCAGTGCTACTGCAAGTACTGCGCTTTCGCGACCCACCGCGCCCATATCTACTCGCCGGCCGAGGTTGAAGCTCGCCTCGACGAGGCTGAACGACGCAACGCCAAGGAGCTTCTCGTGCTCACGGGAGAGCGACCTGAGGTCAACCCAGAGGTTGCCGCCAAGCTGGCGGACTGGGGGCACGACGACTTCACGTCTTATGTCGTCTGGGCTTGCGAGCGGGCGCTAGAGCGCGGCGTCCTGCCGCACACGAACATCGGCGTGCTCGACCGCGACGATCTGGCGCGGCTGCGCGAGGTGACCGCGTCGCAGGGTCTCATGCTGGAGTCCGTTTCCGAGCGGCTCATGGACACGGTTCATGCGGGCTCGCCGACGAAGCATCCGGCCCAGCGGCTGGCGACGATCGAGGCGGCTGGTCAGCTGAAGATCCCCTTTACGAGCGGGATCCTCGTTGGCATCGGGGAGACCGATGAAGAGCAGGTCGAAGCGTTGGAAGCGCTGGCGGATCTGCATGCCGAGTACGGGCACATTCAGGAGGTGATCCTGCAGAACTTCGTGCCGCATCCGCGGTACTACGGGCGTGAGGTGGCTGAGATTGCGGATCAGGCGTCTCTTGCGAGGTGGGGAGGGGACAACGGCGACCCCTCTGCCGGGGCTCCGCATCGCGACCTCGGAGAAGGGCCTGAGCATTTGCTGCTCCGCGAGTTCCCGTCAGAGGGGTCCCCGCCGTCCCCTCCACAGACGCCAGAGTCTGGCCAGCTGCCGAGCCCCGAGTGGGCGAGCCCAGTTTCCGTCGAGGACATCAAGCGCCTGATTGCGGAGTGCAAACGGCTGATGCCGGATGTGGGCGTGCAGGTGCCGCCGAATCTCTCCGACGCTTGGGTTGAGCTGGTTGAAACCGGCGCGACTGATCTCGGTGGGCTTTCGGCCAACGGAGACCACATATCGCCCGAGCATGCTTTTCCTAGCCCGCACGAGGTTCGTAAGGAACTAAGTCCCAAGGGCTATGCACTGACCGAGAGGCTTTGCGTCTACCCGCAGTACATGGACTCGGAGTGGATGGAGCAGGGCGTGCTCGATGTGATCAAGCTGAAGTATTGGAGCTTTATTCCGCGCAGGGGTTCCGGGCGACGTAGGGACGAGCGGATTGACGGGAAGCTTGCTCCTCAAGCGATTGCCAAGGGGCGGGACGGGATCGAGCTCAGCGAGGATGAGCTGACGGCGTTGTTTGCCGAGACGCGACCCGAGGTGGTCGAGGAGATGCGAAGTGCCGCGGATGAGCTTCGTGCTGAGCTGGCTGGGGAGCGGGTCACCTTCGTCGTTAACCGCAACATCAACTTCACCAATATCTGCGTTGTCGGCTGTGCGTTCTGTGGGTTCGGGCAGGGGCGGCGCTCTCCTGATGCTTATGAGGTCAGTGAGGAGGACTTCGCTGCTCGCATCCAAGAAGCCGTGGACTTCGGGGCTACCGAGATCTGTATGCAGGGGGGGATTCATCCGGATCTGACCCTGGAGGAGTACGGCAAGTGGTTGCGTTTGGCGAAGGAGGTGGCGCCGCAGTTGCACATGCACGCCTACTCGCCGATGGAGGTCCACTACATGTGCGAGCGCTCGGGCAAGGGGCCCGAGGAGGTCTTCGAGTACCTGCTCGAGTGTGGCCTGGGCTCGACTCCCGGCACCGCGGCGGAGGTGCTCGACGACGGCGTGCGCCAACGGATCTCGCCGAACAAGCTGCCGGTCGAGCGCTGGGTCGAGATCATCGAAGCCTCCCACCGGGCCGGCCTGCGCTCGACCTCGACGGTGATGTTCGGCCACATCGAGGAGCCGCGTGAGCTGGCGCGCCACATGCGGGTGGTGCGGGCGCTGCAGGAGCGCACCGGCGGCATCACCGAGTTCGTCCCGCTCAGCTTCATCCCCTTCAACACGATGCTCGGCCGCACCCACGGCATCGAGGAGATCTCGGCGAGCGAGAACCTTAAGCACACCGCCGCCTTCCGCCTCGCTCTCGGCCGGACGATCCCCAACCTGCAGGCGAGCTGGGTGAAGATGGGTCTCGACGCCGCCACGGAGGCGCTGCGCTGGGGGGTCAACGACCTCGGCGGGACGTTGATGGAGGAGAACATCTCGCGCATGGCGGGGTCGCAGCACGGCGTGCGGCTCGAGCCCGAGCAGCTGATCGAGGCGGCGCGAGCCGCCGGTCGCGAGCCGGCTCAGCGCACGACGCTCTACGAGGTCGTCGAGATCTACTGAGCGGCCAGCCACGTTAATTCGCGATCGGACGTCTGGCGCTATCGTGAGCCAATCGCTTCGCGTTCCGTAGCGGCAGGGAATGGGTTCCCAGGGCTGGCGGTCGTCTCGTTGATCGCCCTGCTTGTCGCGCTCGCGTTCGCGGCGCTGCTCAGCCTTCGGCCCTGGGAGGACGACTCGATCGTGCCCGGGCTGAGCCTCGCGCCCGACCTCGGCGTGGCGTTGGACGACGCCGTTGCCTTGCCCCCGAGCCGCGGGCTTGCGGTCGCCATCGGTCGGCCCGCGGGCGGCGGGGAGCAGGTTC
>JBAREU010000325.1:0-2443 GCA_049796515.1 Solirubrobacterales bacterium | reverse complement strand
GCCTCGGAGGCACGGGCCGTCGCCAGGGCCTCGTCGATCCGTTCGACCAGCTCCCCCAGCAGGGGAGGACGAGAGTGCTCGGGCAGGCGCCATTCCGCGGTGTCTGCGGTGGTATCGCTCTCGTGCTCGCTCATCCCCTCCATGTACGGCGGCGAGCCGCGAATCCCTGCGGCAATGGCCGGTCGATCGAGCGCGGTCTACGGAACTGGCTGGACGGCGCCGTCGGATGCCAGGCGCAGCGCCTGGCCGGGAACGGGGCTGTAGACCTCGACCTGCAGATTCGTGCCTGGGTATGCAAGGTGGGCGTTGTTGGGCGACGACGGATCGACCAGCAGCACCGCCCCGTCGTCGGTTCGACCGAGCCTCGCGCCGTCCTGTTCGCGCGCCGCACGCCGCAGGGCGGCGATCGCGTCCTCTTCCGGATAGGTGGCGACCGTGAGGAAAACGGTGCGCTCGTCGCCGGCCTCGGCGCCGCCGGTGAGATACCTGATGTAGACCCGACCGGATGGGGACTCGGTCAGCTCGTAGCTCGTGCTGGGTCGCTCGCCGAGCCAGTAGACCGTCTTGCCCTGCTTGGTGGCAGGCAGCTGCGTCGCGGTGACGATCTCCGACTCGGCCGCCGGAGAGGAATCGTCGTCGCCGACCAGCCAGATGACGACCGCGGCGATCAGCGCGACGGAGAGGACGACGAGCAGGGTAGTCAGCCAGCGATTTGCCATCGGCTCAGCGCACCCTAGCCCGCGTCACGGACCGAATGGCGACCCGGGAACGCGACGGACCGGCCGCGCGCTGGCAGCCGGTCCATCACTGACCCATCGAGGACGACTATGCCCCGACGAACAGCGCGCTCCAGAAGGCGCTCGCGCTGCTCGGTCCGCTGTCCGGATCGACCCTGATCGAGAGCAGATCGTTTTTCGCGACCGATATCGAGCTGACGACCCCATTGCAACTGGTGCTGGTACCGCCGCTCACTTCGCATTTCATCGTGGTGTCAACGCCGTTGAGTTCGACGGTGACGGTCCATTTGTTGCCGTTCCCCGGCGCGCTGCTGACGCCAAAGGTGAAACCGGAGAGCGTTCCAGCACGCAGCATCGGTCGCTGAACTACGGCTTTGCTCGCCGCCCCCACCGCGAACAGCCCGGCGAAGGAATCGTTGCTGGTGGACGGGAGCCCGGTTCCACCTCCCAGGAACAGTTCCGTGGAACCGGCAGGGCCCTGCGGACCCTGTGCGCCGGTGGCACCGGTTGCGCCGGTCTCGCCCTGCGGACCTTGAGGACCTTGAGGACCTTGTGCGCCGGCGGCACCAGTGGCGCCGGTCTCGCCGGGGATGCCCTGAGATCCGGTCTCGCCTGGCAGACCCTGGGGTCCCTGCGGGCCCTGTGCGCCGGTGGCGCCGGTCTCGCCCTGCGGTCCTTTCAGCGAAGTGCCCGCGGTCCACGAACCCCCCTGCTTCGGACCATAGATCTCAAAGGTGCTCGTGTCGATGTAGAAGTCGCCCTCGGCACCTTCGCTGGGGCTGGGTGCGCCCGACCCGCTGAGGACGGTGCGGCCATCGTCGCCATCGTCACCGTTCTCGCCATTCTGGCCGTCGACACCGGCAGGGCCCTGGAGGCCTTGCAGGCCTTGCAGACCCTGGATGCCCTGGTCGCCTTGGATGCCTTGCAGACCTTGGTCACCTTGGTCGCCCTTCTCACCCTGGAGACCCTGATCGCCTTGGTCGCCCTTCTCGCCCTGGAGACCCTGGTCGCCCTGGGCACCCTGAAGTCCTTGGTCGCCCTGGTCACCCTTGTCTCCCGTCAAACCTTGCTCGCCCTGGAGACCCTGGTCGCCCTGGGCACCCTGAAGTCCTTGGTCGCCTTGGTCGCCCTTATCGCCTTGGATGCCCTGCAGGCCCTGGTCACCCTGGTCGCCCTTCAAACCTTGCTCACCTTGGAGACCCTGATCGCCTTGGTCGCCCTGAAGTCCTTGGTCGCCTTGGTCACCCTTCTCACCTTGGATGCCTTGGTCTCCCTGGAGGCCTTGGTCGCCTTGGTCGCCCTTCTCACCCTGAAGTCCTTGGGGTCCCTGGAGCCCTTGCAGACCCTGTAGGCCCTGGATGCCCTGGTCGCCTTGAAGACCCTGGTCGCCCTGGAGTCCCTGGTCACCCTGGTCACCCTTCTCGCCCTGGAGACCTTGATCGCCTTGGTCGCCCTTATCGCCTTGGATGCCCTGAAGGCCTTGGTCGCCTTGGTCGCCCTTGTCTCCCTTCAAACCTTGCTCGCCTTGGAGACCCTGGTCGCCTTGGTCGCCCTGAAGTCCTTGATCGCCTTGGTCGCCCTTATCGCCTTGGATGCCCTGAAGGCCTTGATCGCCTTGGTCGCCCTTATCGCCTTGGATGCCCTGAAGGCCTTGGTCGCCTTGGTCGCCCTTTAGGCCCTGCTCACCTTGAAGGCCTTGGTCGCCC
>JBAREU010000324.1:0-6223 GCA_049796515.1 Solirubrobacterales bacterium | reverse complement strand
GACGGACACCCTGCGCGAAGCTGCCTCTGCCGTCAGCGTCGCGCCGGAGGAACTGGCCGGAGTCGGCGTCGGCTCGCCCGGCGACGCCGACGGCAAGACCGGCGTCGTCTCCGGCGCTCGCAACTTGCCCGGCTGGGGCGGCAACTTCCCGCTCGGCGAGACGCTCGGCGAGACGCTCGGCACCGAAGTGGAGATCGGCAACGACGTCCAGGTCGCGGTCGAAGGCGAGTACGCGCTCGGCGCCGGCAGGGGTTTCGGCTCGCTGCTCGGCGTCTGGTGGGGCACCGGCGTCGGCGGCGGCATCATCCTCGACGGCAAGCCGTGGGTGGGGCGCGGCGCCGCCGGCGAGATCGGTCACATCGTGGTCGAGCGCGACGGTGCCAAGTGCCCCTGCGGGCGCCGTGGCTGCATGGAGGCCTACGCGGGACGGGCGGCGATGGAAGCCGAGGCGCGTCACAGGCATGACAAGGGTCACGACACCGACCTCTTCAAGCTGATGCACAAGCACGACAAACCGCGCCTGACCAGCGGCATCTGGGAGCGTGCCCTCGACCACGGCGACAAGCTCGCCGAGAAGCTGATCGAGCGGGCGATCGGAGCGCTCGGTACCGGCGTCGCCTCCGCCTGCAACGTGCTCGACGTCGAGGCGGTGGTGATCGGCGGCGGCCTCGGCGAGCGCTTCGGCGCGCGTCTGATGGAGCCGCTGACCGAGGAGATGCACGAGCATCTATTCGTCGACGACAACCCACCGCAGATGCGGGTCGCCGCGCTCGGCGACCTCGGCGGCGCCATCGGCGCCTCGCTGCTGGTCAGGCGCTAACTGCTCAGGTCGGCTGAGAGACCGGCAAGCCTCGCTTCCTCGCGGCTTCGGCGAGACGATTGTCGTATGCCACGAACACGCCAATCTCATCCTTAACGCTGAGGGCGGTTGCGAGGTGAAGCGCATCGAGGCTGCGCAGGCCAGCGGGCTCCAATTCGGTCGCCCTATCCAGGATCGCATCGTCGAGCGGTAACAGCGATATGCCCTCCAACCACCTGCGCGCCTCCCGACCATCCTCGGCGTTGCGACGAGCACAGGCCCGAATCGACTCAACCGCCAGCAGCGCGCTCGACACGTAGCCCTCCCAATTGGCCAGCTCCGTCAATAGAGCCACGGCCCCCGACTCATCCAGCAGCGCCTTCACGTAGGCCGAGCTATCCAGATATGCGATTCGCCCGGCTATAGCCGCTCTTCCCGCTCAGCGTCGAGCAGTTCTAGGCTCGACGGCCCTCCCGCTGGTCTTCGCGGCAGCGCCTCGGCGAGCTCCAGCAGGTTGGCGCTTGGCATCGTTGCTCCCCTCTCAGCGACGAGTCGAGCGATCGGCGAGTCGGTCGGTCCAGACGGCATGAGTCGAGCGATCTCGCGTCCCCGCTCGGTGACACGGAAGCTATCCCCCGCCTTGACGTCTCTGAGGTAATGAGAAAGGTTCTGTCGTAGCTCACGCACGCCGACCGAGTCCATGTGCGCCACCGTAGCACATCAGCTGATCGTCGCGGCTTCTTGTCTACACCCGGCCGGCGGCCTGGCGCTGGCTGCGCGCGATCGCGTCGACTATCACCGCCAGCAGAAGGACGCCGCCGGTGACCATGAACTTGACCGCTGAGGAGAGCGCGAGCAGGTCCATGCCGTTGGAGATCGAGCCGATCACCAGGGCACCGAGCAGCGCCGTCCAGACCGCACCGCGACCGCCGAAGAGGCTGGTGCCGGCGATCACCGGGCCGGCGATGGCCAGCAGCAGCAGTTCGCTACCGCCCGAGCCCTGGTTGACCGCCAGCAGGCGCGACGCCGCCATGATGCCGCCGATCGCCGCCATCGAGCCGGAGATGGCGAAGACCGCCACCCGCACGGCGTTGACCCGGATCCCGGCGCGGCGAGCCGCCTCGGCGTTGCCACCGACCGCGAAGACATGGCGCCCGAAACGGGTGCGCTTGGCGATGTATTCGAAGCCGAGGACGAAGGCGAGCAGGATCAGCAGGGCCAGCGGCACGCCGCGATCGGAGTTGAGAATTGCCACGACGGCGATCGCGATTACGGCGATCAGGCCGATCCGCAGTCCGAGGGCCGCCATGCGCTCGCCTTCGAGGCCGGCCGCGACCCGCCTGCGGTGCCCGACCAGCACGACAGCGGCGAAGGCAGCGATGACGATCGCGCAGAAGATCCAACCGACCGCATCGGAGTAGAAGGTGTTGGCGAGGCCGGTGATTTTCGGGTCGGTGATGTTGATCGTCCCGGTTGACCCGAGCACTTGCAGGAGCGCGCCCTGCCAGGCGAGCAGGCCGGCCAGCGTGACGACGAAGGACGGCACGCCGAAGCGGCTGAAGAGAGAACCCTGCAGCAGCCCGATCGCGGCCCCGACGGCGATCGCCGCGGCGATCGCCAGGTAGGGGTTCCAGCCATGGTTGACGTTCAGCACCGCCATCACCGCGGCGGCGAGGCCGCTGACCGCACCCACCGAGAGGTCGATCTCACCGAGCAGCAGCACATAGACGATGCCGACCGAGATCAACCCGATCGCGGTGATCTGCAGCATCAGGTTGGTCAGGTTCTCGGCGGAGAGGAAACGATCGTTCTGGGACTGGAAGATGATCCAGATCAGGGCCAGGCCGAGGACGACGCGAACGGACGCAAGGTCGCCCTGAACGAGGCGGCGCAGGGACTCGCGGCTGATCAAGCTCGAGCCGCCGGAGCCCTCGGCCGCTGGAGCCAGTGCGGTCGCGCCCTCGCCCCTCATCGCCCCTCCTCTCTCTCGCTCTTGTCGTTGCGGCCGTTGCCGCCTTCGCCGATGCCGGTGATCGCGGAGACGACGTGCTCCTCAGTCGTCTGCTCGGCCTTGAAGTCCCCGGCGGTCCGGCCGAGGCGCAGGACGACGATCCGATCGGCGACGTCGAAGACGTTGGCCAGGTTGTGGCTGATCACGACGACCCCGAGGCCGCGCTCGCGCAAGCGCCCGATCAGCCCCAGCACCTGTTTGGTCTGCGGCACCCCAAGCGCGGCGGTCGGCTCGTCCAACAGCACGACCCGCGGCTCGCCGAGGAGGGACCGGGCGACCGCGACCTGCTGGCGCTGACCACCGGAGAGCGTCCCCACCTCGGTGCGCAGGCTCGGGATCGTCACGGCGAGGCTGGAGAGCAGCTCACCCGCCCGGTGCTCCATCTTCGACTCGTCGAGCTGGCGCGAGACCTCCCCCGGCCCCGGCGATATCTCCTCCTGGCCGAGGAAGATGTTGGCGACGACGTCGAGGTTGTCGCAGAGGGCGAGGTCCTGGTAGACGGTGGCGATCCCGAGTTGGGTCGCGTCCTGGGGCCGCGAGACCTTGATCTCGCGGCCGTCGAAGCGCATCTTGCCCTCGTCGGCGGAGTGGATGCCGGCGATCGTCTTCACCAGCGTCGACTTGCCGGCGCCGTTGTCCCCGACGAGGCCGACCACCTCGCCGCCGTGAACCGCGAAGTCGACCCGGTCCAGAGCCTGGACCGGGCCAAATCGCTTGCTCACCCCCTCCAGTTCGAGGAGGGCGCCATCCGAGGCCATCGCGTCCTCCGCCCGCTTAGGAGATTCCCAGTTCTTTGCACGCCTTCGCGTAGGGGCCGGTGCAGAGTTCGTCGGCGGTGATGAATTCGTCTTTGACCACGGTGTCCTTGACGTTCTCCTTGGTCACCGCGACCGGTTCGAGCAGGATCGACGGCACTTTGGTCTTGCCGTTGTCGACTTCTTCGGTGATCTTGCTCTGCGGGAATTCATTCCCTTCGGCGAGCGCGACGGCGATTTCAGCCGCCGCTTTGGTCTGCTTGTCGGTGGCCTTGTAGACAGTCATGAACTGCTGCCCGGCGATGATTCGCTGCACTCCGGCGACGGTGGCATCCTGCCCGGTGCTCGGTCTTTCTTCCGGGTTGACGCCAGCCGATTTCATCGCGGCGATCGAGCCGGCGGCCATTTCGTCGTTGGCTCCGTAGACGCCTTCGAACCCGTTCTTGCCGAGCGCGGTGATCGCCTGCTGCATCTCGTTCTGGGCGTTCGTCGCCGACCATTCGGGCGTGTCGTATTCCTTGGCGACTTTGACCCCGGCGGCTTCGAACCCTTTGTTCGAGCCTTCCTTGAAGAGCGCGGCGTTGCTGTCGGCCGGGTCGCCGTTGATCTTCACGATCGGGCCACTGGGACTGCCGTCTTCTTTCAGTTTTCCCGCCAGCGATTCCGCCTGCAGTTCGCCAACCTCGACGTTGTCGAAGGAGACGTAGTAGTCGACTTCGGCGTTTTCGATCAGCCGGTCGTAAGAGAGGACCGGAACGTTCTGGGCTTTCGCCTTTTCGACGATCGCCGCTGCGGATTTGGCGTCGACCGGGTCGAGGACCATCACTTCGGCGCCCTGGGTCAGCGCCGCTTCGGCCTGGCTCTGCTGTTTGGAGGCGTCGCCGGTTGCGTTGCTGTAGAGGATTTCGCAGTCTTCGCATTCCGCTTCGACGTTTTCTTCGAATTCGGGGCGGTCGTGCGCTTCGTAGCGCGGCGTCTCGTTCTCGGGAAGCAGTAGGGCGATCTTGGCTCCGCCGCCGCCGTCGTCACTGCCACCGCAACCGGCGGCCACCAGGGCGATCGCAAGCAGCGCGACAAGCGCGACCCCGATCCGTCTCAACCCGACAAAACCCGACATCGCATCTCCTTTCGCCCCGTCCTGCCAGGCAACTACCCGCTGGTGAGGACTTCTAAGCAGCCCAGCGGAGCTAAGCCGCGACCGGCTCGCGCCGCCTGCGCGGGGCGCGCTTCGCCTTCGCTCGCTTGTCCGGCTCGACCAGCTCGGCGAGGAAACGGCCGGTGTGCGAAGTCTCGACCGCGGCGACCTCCTCGGGGGTGCCGGTAGCGACCACCTCTCCCCCCTCCTCGCCCCCTTCCGGGCCGAGGTCGACGAGACGATCGGCGGTCTTGATCACGTCGAGGTTGTGCTCGATCACGACCACCGTGTTGCCGGCGTCGACCAGGCGACCGAGCACGTCGAGCAAGCGCTGCACGTCGGCGAAGTGCAGGCCGGTGGTCGGCTCGTCGAGGATGTAGAGGGTGTCGCCGGTGGCGACTTTGGAGAGCTCGGTCGCCAGCTTTACCCGCTGGGCCTCGCCGCCCGACAGCGTCGTAGCCGGCTGGCCGAGACGGATGTAATCGAGGCCGACGTCGTGCAGGGTGCGCAGGCGGCGGGCGATCTTGGGCACGTTCTCGAAGAAGGAGACCCCCTCCTCGACCGACATCTCGAGCACGTCGGCGATGCTCTTGCCCTTGAAGCGGACCTCGAGCGTCTCGCGGTTGTAGCGCTTACCGTGGCACTGCTCACAGGGCACGTAGACGTCGGGCAGGAAGTGCATCTCGATCTTGATCTGGCCGTCGCCCTTGCACACCTCGCAGCGCCCCCCCTTGACGTTGAAGCTGAAGCGGCCCGGCTTATAGCCGCGCGCCCGCGCCTCCTGGGTCTGGGTGAAGAGCTGGCGGATGTGGTCGAAGATCTTGGTGTAGGTAGCCGGGTTGGAGCGCGGCGTGCGGCCGATCGGCGACTGGTCGATGTTGATGATCTTGTCGATCTGGCTGAGCCCGTCGATGCCGTCGTGGGCGCCGGGCCGCAACTTCGCCTGGTGCAGCCGGTTGGCGACGGCGTGGTGCAGCGTCTCGTTGACCAGGGTCGACTTGCCCGAGCCGGAGACACCGGTGACGCAACAGAAGACGCCGAGCGGGATCGCCACGTCGATGCCCTTGAGGTTGTGTTCGCGGGCACCGCGGACGAGCAGGGCTCCGCGCGGCTCGCGGCGCTGGGCGGGCACCTCGATCATCCGCTTGCCAGAGAGGTACTGGCCGGTGAGCGAGGCCGCGTCCGCGGCGACCTCGGCAGGGGTGCCGGCGGCGATCACGTGGCCGCCGTGTTCGCCGGCGCCGGGCCCGAGGTCGACGAGGTGGTCGGCGGCCAGCATCGTCCCCTCGTCGTGCTCGACGACGATCACCGTGTTGCCGAGGTCGCGGAGGCGGTCAAGGGTGCCGATCAGCTTCTCGTTGTCGCGCTGGTGGAGCCCGATCGAGGGCTCGTCGAGCACGTACATGACGCCGACCAGGTGCGAGCCGATCTGCGTCGCCAGGCGGATCCGCTGCGCCTCGCCGCCGGAGAGCGTGCGCGCCGAGCGGGCCAGCGAGAGGTAGCCGATGCCGACGTTCTCGAGG
>JBAREU010000323.1:0-7693 GCA_049796515.1 Solirubrobacterales bacterium | reverse complement strand
CGCGGCGACGGTCTGCTTTGGTGCTGAGCGCGAGGGCTTGCCAGCCGAGGTGCTGGGCGGGTGCGAGGCGCAGGTCACGATTCCGCTGCGCGCCGGCGGGGCTGAGTCGCTCAACGTCGCCGCCGCGGCGGCGATTTCCTTTGAGCGGATATCGTCGCCCGCCATGCCGGAGGTCCAGCCAAATGCTTGACCGGGTCACCGAGATCCAGGCTGAGGCGGAGGCTGCGATCGGCGCCGCCGCGGGCACTGCCGAGCTGGAGGAGCTGCGGGTCCGCTACCTGGGCCGCAAAGCGGAGCTGACGACGATCCTGCGCGGCATCGCCGAGCTACCGCAGGAGGAACGCGGCAAGGTCGGGTCCGGAGCCAACCAGGCGCGCAACTCGCTTGAAGGGCTGCTCGAGCAGCGTGCCGCGGAGCTCGACGCTGCCGAGCTGGATCGGCGCCTGTCCCGCGACCGGATCGACGTGACCCTGCCGGGAGCCCCGCTGCGGCCGGCAGGTCACCTGCACCTGATCACCCGGACGACGCGGCAGATCGAGGACGTGATGATCGGCCTCGGCTATCAGGTGGTCGAGGGGCCGGAGATCGAGCACGACTACTACAACTTCACCGCTCTCAACCACCCGCCGGGGCACCCAGCGCGGATGCTCCAGGACACTTTCTACGTCCAGTCGCATCCCGATCTCTTGCTGCGCACCCACACCTCGCCTGTGCAGATCCGGGCGATGGAGGCGCAGTCGCCGCCGATCTTCGTGATCATGCCCGGCAAGGTCTACCGGCGCGACTCTGACGCGACCCACACGCCGATGTTCCATCAGGTCGAGGGCTTGGCGATCGGTGAGGGGATCACGCTGGCCGATCTACAGGGCACGCTGGAAGAGATGCTCAAGGCGATCTTCGGGCCGGGTCGCGAGGCGCGCATGCGGCCGCATTTCTTCCCCTTCACCGAGCCCAGCGTCGAGTTCGACGTCTCCTGCTTCCAGTGCGAGGGGAGCGGTGAAATGGGCGGCGGCGAGCGCTGCAACCTCTGCAAGGGGCAGGGCTGGATTGAGGTCGGCGGCGCTGGCATGGTCGACCCCAACGTGCTCGGCTTCGTCGCCGAGAATGGCTATGACCCCGAGCGGGTGCAGGGCTTCGCCTTCGGCATGGGGGTCGAGCGGATCGCGATGCTGCGCCACGGCGTCCCCGACCTGCGGCGTTTCTTCGACAACGACGTGCGCATGCTGGAGCAGTTCGCATGAAGGTCCCGTACTCATGGCTGCGCGAGTACTGCGATCCGACACTCGACGCCCGTGAGCTGGCCGAGCGGCTGGCGATGACCGGCACCGAGGTCGAGCGGGTCACCACCGTCGGGCCGCCCACGGCCGAGGGCTTCGTCGTCGGCAAGGTGCTGGAGTGCGAGCGTCATCCCAATGCCGACCGGTTGAGCGTCTGTGCGGTCGACGTCGGCGAGGACGCGCCGCGCACGATCGTCTGCGGCGCGCCCAACGTGGCGGCGGGACAGACCGTGCCGGTCGCGCTGCCGGGCGCGACGATGCCGGACGGGACGAAGCTGGGCGAGGCGAAGCTGCGCGGCGTCAGGTCCTCGGGGATGATCCTCTCGGCTGCCGAGCTCGAGATCGCCGGGGACTCGGAGGGGATCATGGTGCTCGACCCGGCCATGGGGTCCGGCAGGTTCCTGATCGACGTGGTCGAAGCGGCGCTGGCGGAGTCGGTGCTGGAGCTGGAGGTGACGCCCAACCGGGTCGATTGCTTCGGCGTCTACGGAATCGCCCGCGAGGTGCACGCGATCAGCGGTGCGACGCTTGAGGCCGAGCCCTGGGCCGAGGACGCCCCGGCCGAGGGGGAGGGCGAGGCGAGCGAGTACGCCTCGGTGACGGTCGAGGACCCCGATCTCTGCCCGCGCTTCACCGCCCGCGTCTTCACCGACGTAACCGTCGGTCCTTCGCCAGTCTGGCTGCAGGCGAGGCTGAGCGCCGCCGGGCAGCGGCCGATCAACAACGTCGTCGACATCACCAACTACGTGATGCTGCTGACCGCGCAGCCACTGCATGCCTTCGACCTCGACAAGGTCCCCGACGGCGCGCTGACGGTTCGGACCGCGGCCGAGGGGGAGAGGATGACCACCCTCGACGGGGTCGAGCGGACCTTTGACGCGGAGACGGTCCTGGTCTGCGACCGCAACGGCCCCTCCGGCATCGCCGGGATCATGGGGGGCCAGGTCTCGGAGGTCTCTGTTGAGACGACCCGTGTGTTGCTCGAGGTGGCCAACTGGAACGGGACCAACATCCTGCGCACCTCGCGCCTGCTCGGCCTGCGTTCGGAGGCTTCTTCCCGCTTCGAGAAACAGCTTCACCCCGAGCTCTGCATGCGGGCGCAGCGGATCGCCTCGCGGCTGCTGGTCGAGCTCTGCGGAGCGAAGCTGGTTCCGGGCACGATCGATGTGGCAGCTGAGATCCCGCCGCCGCCCGAGATTCGCCTCCGGGGTGAGCGGGTCGAAGGCCTGCTCGGGATGCCGATCGAGCAGTCCGACCAGATCGCCTACCTGGAGCGGCTCGGCTTCGGCGTCGAGGCCGAGGGCGACGACCTGATGGTCGAGGTACCGCCCGACCGCCACCACGACGTCACCCGCGAGGTCGACCTGATCGAGGAGGTGGCGCGCGTCCACGGTCTCGACGAGCGCCTGCCGTCGACCCTGCCCGGCTCGGCCGGCCAGGTCGGCGGTCTGCGGAGCGATCAGCGTCTGCGCCGCCGGGCCGAGGACGCGCTGCGCGATCTCGGCTTCGACGAGATCGTCGGCTGGAGCTTCACCGACCCCGGTGAGGCCGGTCGGCTGCGGCTTCCGCCGGGCGACCCGCGGGTCGAGAGCGTGACGATCTCCAATCCCCTCTCCGAGGACCAGTCGGTAATGCGCACGACCCTGCTCGGCTCGCTGCTCAGCGCCGCCCAGCACAACCTCTCCCGCCACGCCGAGCGCGTCGCCCTCTTCGAGTCCGGCCGCGTCTACCTAAACCCCCCGCCGACGGGCCGAAAACCCACGTATACCGGGGGAAATCGGCCCGTCGACCCCCTGTCGGGAGGATTTGTCGGTGAGCAGGGGGCGCCGTTCGCTGAGCCGCACCGGATTGGCTGCCTCGCCGTTGGGTCATTGGCGCCCCAGTCGTGGCGAGGCGGCGGCGAGGCGACGGACTTCTTCGCGCTCAAGGGGGTGCTGGAGGGCCTCGTGGCGAGGCTCGGCGTTTCACTCGCCTTCGAGCCGGCGGCCGAGCCATTCCTGCACTCCGGTCGCGCCGCGCAGATCCTCGTCGGCGAGGCGGAAGCGGGCTGGATCGGTGAGCTGCACCCGCTCGTCTGCCGCGAGTGGGACCTGGAGAGCGCAGTTGGCTTCGAAATCGGCCTGGCGACGCTGGTCGAGGCGGCCTCCGCCGGCGAGGAGACCTTTGAGGACGTGACCACCTACCCGTCCGTGCGACAGGACCTGGCCGTCGTCGTGCCCACCGAGGTATCGGCGGCTCAGGTCCGGGCCGCGGTCCTCGCGGGCGGAGGTGAGTTGCTGTGCTCCGCCGAGGTCTTCGACCTCTACGAGGGCGAGCAACTGGGGGAGGGGCGCAAGAGCCTCGCGCTGCGGCTCAAGTTCCGCGCCCCCGACCGGACCCTGACCGACGAGGAGGTCGCCGCACGGCGCGAGGCGATCACGACTGCGCTGACCGAGATCGGAGGTGCGCTCCGTGAGTGAGAAGAAGAGAGTCCTGGTCGCTGGCGCCTCGGGCTTCACCGGTGCCCTCGCGGCCCAAATCGTGCACCGACACCCGCGCCTGGAGCTGGCTGGCATCACCTCACGCAGTGACACGGGAACGCGGCTCGACCGGCTCTACCCGCGCTACCGGGTGCCGCTGGAGCTGACCGAGCTCGACCTCGATCAGATCGACGACGTCGATGTGGCGATCGTCGCCTACCCGCACGGCGCCTCGGCGCCGACCGTCGCTGCGCTACGCGAGCGTGGCATCGTCGTGGCGGATCTCTCCGCCGACTTCCGCCTGCGTGACCTTGCCACTTACGAGCATTGGTATGGCGATCACGGTGCGCCCGAGCTATTCGGCGGCGCGGTCTACGGGCTGACCGAGCTCTACCGCGACGAGTTGCGCGAGGCGAGCCTGGTCGCCGTCCCCGGTTGTTACCCGACCGCCAGCGTGTTGGCCCTGGCGCCCCTCGCCGAGCGCGGCCTGCTCGCCGACGTCGTGATCGACGCCAAGCAGGGGGTCTCGGGGGCCGGCCGCGGCGGCGGCGACGCGATGCACTACGCGAGCATGGACGAGAACGCCTTCCCCTACAAGACCGAGGGCCACCGCCACCGGCCGGAGATCGAACAGGAGCTGGCGGCGCTCGGCGGCGAGGCGGCGGTCACCTTCGTTCCCCACCTGCTGCCGCTCGACCAGGGCGAGCTGACTAGTTGCTACGTACAGCTGAGCGAGTCGAGCTCGAAAGAGGCCGTGCAGGCGCTCTACGCGGAGCGTTACGCCGATGAGCCCTTCGTCCACGCGGTCGACCGGCCGCCGGGCCTGCGCGACGTGCGCGACACGAACGAGTGCCACGTCTACGTCACGGTCGAGGAGCGCGGCCGGGTGCTCGCCTTCTCCGCGATCGACAACCTCTGGAAGGGGGCGTCGGGCCAAGCAGTGCAGTGCCTCAACCTGATGCTGGGCTTCGAGGAGACGGAGGGCTTGACGTGACCGGAGGCGGATTCCTCAAGTCCCGCTGGGTCGCTCCGCCGGCCGGCGTCGAGGAGCTCGACCCGACGCGGCTCGCGCCGGGCTTCCGCGCCGGCGCTGCCCACTGTGGCCTCAAGGGGGGCGGTAAGACCGACGTCGGTCTGCTCGTCTGTGATGCGCCGCGGGTGTCTTCCGCGCTGCTGCTGACGCGCAACGCCTCCGCCGCGGCGCCGGTCAGGGTCTGCCGCCAGCGGATCGACCGCGATGAGGTCCGGGCGGCCGTCGTCAACGCCGGCAACGCCAACGCCGAGACGGGGGAGCAGGGATTTGCCGACGCCTGGGCGATGTGCGAGCGGGCCGGCGATGAGCTGAGCCTCGATCCCACTGCCGTGGCCGTCGCTGAGACCGGCGTGATCGGCGTGCCACTGCCGATCGACGCAGTGCTGGCCGGGATCGGCGAGGCCGCCGCCGCGCTCTCCACCGAAGGCGGGGGGAGCTTCTCCGAGGCGATCCTCACCACCGATCGCTGGCCGAAGACCTGCTCGCTGCGGGCCGGCGGAGTGACGGTCTCCGCCCAGGCGAAGGGTGGCGGGATGATCCAGCCGAATATGGCGACGATGCTCTGCTTCGTGCAGACCGATGCCGTGGTCGAGGACCCCGACGCCGCCCTGCGGGCGGCGGTCGATGAATCCTTCGAGCGGATCACGGTCGACGGTCAGATGAGCACCAACGACACCGTCCTGTTGCAGGCGACCGGCGAGGCCGGTGCACCGCTCCCAAAGGGGTTGCTGGGGGCCGTCCTCAAGCAGCTCGCGATCGAGGTCGTGGCCGATGGCGAGGGCTCGACCCGGGTCTGTCGGGTGGGGGTCGAGGGCGCCGCGAGCGAGGCCGAGGCCGAGCGGGTGGCGCGGGCGATTGCCAACTCGCCGCTGGTCAAGACGGCGCTCTTCGGCCGCGACCCCAACTGGGGCCGGATTGCCCAGGCGGCCGGGATGGCTTTGGCCGGCGAGGACCTGGAAGAGATCGGTGCAGAGTCGATCGACGCCACCGAGCTCGGAGAGGATGTTGCGGAGGCTGAGCTCGGGCTGCGGCTGGATCGAGGCGAGGGCAGCGCCCACGTCTGGTTCTCGGACCTGGGCTACGAGTACGTGCGGATCAACGCCGAGTACACGACCTGAGGATAGGAGGCATCCTGCTATGACCGAGCAAGCGCCACAGTCCAGAGCTGCTGGCGTCAGCGTAGAGACGCTGCTGGAGGCGCTGCCGTACATCCGCCAGTTCCACGGCCGAACCGTTGTGATCAAGTACGGCGGAGCGGCGATGCGCGACGAGAGCCTGCGCGAGGCCTTTGCCGCCGACGTTGTCCTGCTCAAGTACGTCGGCATGAACCCGGTCGTCGTTCACGGTGGTGGGCCGGAGATCACCGAGTACATGGATCGCCTCGGAATGGAAGTCCGCTTCCACGAGGGTATGCGGGTCTCCGACCCCGAGACGGTCGAAGTGGCGAAGATGGTCCTTCTCGGCAAGCTCAACTCCGACATCGTCCAGCGACTCAATCGACACGGCCAGCCGGCAGTCGGCCTATCCGGCCAGGACGGGACGCTGTTCGAGGTGGCGCCGGTCGCCAACGCCGAGCAGGTCGGTTTCGTCGGCTCGATCGAGCGCGTCGATGTGGACGTGCTCAACCACATCGCTGAGGACTACATCCCCGTGGTCGCCTCTTCGGCCACCGACCGTGAAGGACAGTCGTACAACATCAACGCCGATGAGGCCGCGGGAAAGATCGCCGCCGCCCTCAATGCTCACAAGGCGATCTTCCTCACTGATGTGCAGGGCTGGCTCGCCGACGCCTCCGACGAGAACTCGCTGATCGCCCGCGCCACGGTCGAGGAGGTCGAAGACCGCCTGCCCGCGATCGAAGGCGGTATGCGCCCTAAGCTCGGTGCCTGCGTCGACGCCATCCGGGGCGGTGTCCAATCGGCGCACATTCTCGATGGCCGCAAGCCACACAGCCTGCTGCTTGAGCTGTTCACGGATGCCGGTATCGGCACCATGGTGACCCAGTGAGGGTGGGGCCGTGAAGCTGGAGGAGCTGCAGGCGCTCGAGCGGCGCTATCTGATGCAGACCTACCGCCGCGCGCCGGTCGAGTTCGTGCGCGGCGAGGGAACGCTGCTCTGGGACTCGGAGGGCAAGGAGTACCTCGACTTTCTCACCGGGATCTCAGTCTGCTCGGTTGGG
The DNA here is from genome assembly GCA_049796515.1 of Solirubrobacterales bacterium. Taxonomy (GTDB): domain Bacteria; phylum Actinomycetota; class Thermoleophilia; order Solirubrobacterales; family 70-9; genus VRUE01. The sequence goes on along the minus strand of JBAREU010000323.1, from coordinate 745 downwards.
CATTGCCATCCCGCCGTGGTGGAGGCCGTGCGCGAGCAGGCCGGCAAGCTGATGCACGTCTCCAACCTCTTCTACACCGAGCCGATGGTGCGCCTCGCCGAGCGCCTCTCGGAGTCGAGCTTGGGGGGCCGGGTTTTTCTCACCAACTCCGGCACCGAGGCCACCGAGTGCGCGATCAAGATCGCCCGCAAGAACGCCTACCGCCGGGGCGTTGAGAGGGCGGAGATTGTGAGCTTTGAGCGGGACTTCCACGGTAGGACCTACGGGGCCCTTGCGGCGACGCCGAAACTGGCTGAGGACCGGGCGCTGGGACCGATGCTGCCGGGTTTTCGCTCGGTTCCCTTCGACGACGCTGGCGCCTTGCGCGACGCCGTCCACGAGAACACCGCGGCGGTGATGATCGAGCCGATCCAGGGCGAGTCCGGCATCTATCCGCTGAGCGAGGAAACGCTGCTCGCGGCGCGGCAGGCCTGCGACGAAAGCGGCGCCCTGCTGATCTTCGACGAGATCCAGACCGGGATGGGCCGCACCGGCTCGCTCTGGGCCTACGAGCAGACTCCCGTCCGGCCCGACCTGCTGACCAGCGCCAAGGCGCTCGGCGGCGGCCTGCCGGTCGGGGCGTGCATCGCCAGCGAGGTGGTGGGCGAGATCCTCGAGGCGGGTGACCATGGGTCGACCTTCGCCGGCGGCGCTGTGGCCTCCGCGGCGGCGCTCGCCGTGTTCGAGCTGATCGACGATCCGGCGC
>JBAREU010000322.1:0-5037 GCA_049796515.1 Solirubrobacterales bacterium | reverse complement strand
GTGCTCGGCGCGCTGCGGGCCTCGCGGCCCTGGGAGCGCACCCGCGGTCGGCCGGCGGACCCGGTCGGCGAATCAAGTCATTAGGAAGAGGTCTTTAGACTGGTGCCGAGGATGGCCGAGCTGAGCTACCAGGGACACCGGATCGGCTTCGACGAGTACGGCGAGGGCGAGCGGCCGATCGTCCTGATTCACGGGCTGCTGATGAACCGGCGCATGTTCGAGCGACTCGGGCCGGCGCTGGCGCGGCGCGGCAACCGGGTGATCTGCGTCGATCTGCTCGGCCACGGTCGCTCCGATCAACCCGACGACCTGCGCCTCTACTCGATGCCCCTGTTCGCCGAGCAGGTCGTCGCCCTACTCGACCACCTGGGGCTGGAGCGCGCTGTGGTCGGCGGCACCTCGCTTGGCGCCAACGTCGGGCTCGAGTTGGCGGTTCGCCATCCAGGACGGGTCGAGGGGCTGTTCATCGAGATGCCGGTGCTCGACAACGCGCTGGCGGCCGTGGCGACGATCTTCGCCCCCGTGCTGCTTGGACTGCGAGCGGCGCGGCCGGCGGTCGAGCTCGGCTCGCGGCTTGCCTCGCTGGTCCCCCGCACGCACTACCTACTCGACATCGGGCTCGACTGGGCGCGCCGTCGGCCGGGGCCGTCGATCGCCGTGCTCGAGGGGCTGCTGCTCGGCGAGACCGCGCCCGGGCGTGAGCAGCGCCGCCTGATTGACAAACCGGCGCTCGTCGTCGGCCACCCCCGCGATCCCCTCCACCCCTTCAGCGACTCCGGGATGCTGATCGAGGAGCTGCGCAATGCTCGCCTGGTCGAGGCGAACTCGATCTTGGAGTGGCGGCTGCGGCCAGGCCGCCTCAACGACGAGCTGGCGCGGTTCCTCGACGAAGTCTGGACGGCGCCGGGCGGACGCCCCGCCAGCATCAACGGCAACGGCCGCAGCACCGCGCCTGTGGCAGGATAGGGGCTGCAACATGGCCAATCGCAGGGAGGAAGAGAGGGAGCGACTCCGCCAGGCCCGGCAGGAACGCGAGACCGGCCAGGACAAGTCGGAGAGGCGCCGGCTGTTTGCCGTGTACGCCGTCGCCGGGGTCATCGGTCTCATCGTCCTCGTCGGGATCGCCTCTGTGATCGCCTCCTCGGGCGGCAGCGACGGCGGCGGCAACGCCCACCTGCTGGTCTCGACCGGCGAAACGAACGGCTTCGAGCCCGACGATCGCGAGGGCACCGAGCCACCGGCGACGAAGACCGCCGACCTGGAGAAAGCCGCCAAAGCGGCCGACTGCGTGCTGCGCCTCGAGCTGAAAGACGAGGGGCACAAACACCTCGCACCGACCGCAACGCCGCCCGATTACAAAACCAGCCCGCCGACCTCCGGCAATCACGCCGAATCGCCCTTCCAACAGGCGGATGGCGCTTACAGCGAGATGCCCGACGAAACGTTCCTCGTCCACTCGCTCGAGCACGGGCGGATGCAGATCGAGTACGACTCCGAGCTGCCCGAGGAGAATCAGCTGGAACTGAAGGGGCTCTACGACACGATGTACGGCGGGACGCTCTTCTTCCCCAACACGAACATGGACTACGCAGTCGCAGCGGCCACCTGGACCAACCTGATCGGCTGCCCCGAGTACAAAGGCGCGGCGACGCTCGACGCGATCCGCGCCTTCGGCAAGGAAACCTGGGGGCGCTACGGCGGCGAGCCGGTGAACGCGTTCGGGCTTAAAGGCCCGACGCCAGTAGAACCAGTCGGCTAGCTCGATCGGTAGGCCGGGAAGAACCCCGCCGCGGCGGGACCCGCCGAGAGGCGGTCGTAGGCCTCGCGGTCGCCGACGATCTCGGAGACGTGCCAGGGCTGCTCGCGGTTGGCGAAGCCGCGCTTGAACTCCTCCAGGCGGTCGCCGCGGGAGAGGCCGCCGCCGAGGTTGAGCGGCAGGCGCAGTTCGGCGGCGAGCTCGATCAGGGCCGCGACGACGTTCTTCATCGGCGAGTCGCGCAGGTGGGCATCGGCACTGCCGCTGAGGTAGTAGTGGAGGAAGCCATCGCTGCGGACCGTCAGCGATGCGGCGGCGACCTCACCGCCGGGGGCGTGGGCCAGAGCCAGCCAGGCACGCTCCGATTCGAGGATGCGGTCGAAGTACTCGCTACCGAAGAAGTAACGCTCGGCGGCGGCGGTGCGGCGCATCGTCTGCTCGTAGGCGGCGAGGAAACCGCCCCGCTGCTCGGCGGTGGTCTCGGGGCCGGGCTGCAACTCGACCTCGTAGCCGGCGCGACGGTTCTTGTTGATCCGGTTGCGGTCGCTGGGGCGGCTCTTGGCGGGTAGCGAAGGGTCGGCGACCTGGACGACGGCTCGCTCGGCGGTGCTGGCGAGCGGCGGCTCCCCGAGCGTATGGCGCAGGAAGAGGCTGACGAGACCCGTTGCCGAGAAGTCGATCGCGTCCGGGTCGAGCGCCGCTGCCGACTTTGACCGTCCCCTGGCACGGTCAAAGTCGGCTGCGGTGGCGATCCCGGGGTAGCCGTAGGGAGAGATCGCGTCGATGGCGTCGGCTCCGGGAATCTCGCGGACGATCAGCGGCGCAAGCAGCTCGGCGTCGCCGGCCTCGATCCGCAGCGTGTGGGTGACGCCCTCGGCGTCGAGGAACGGTCGCGAGCGGAAAAACTCCTCGCTCCCAGCGGCCGCGCCCCGATCGGCAAGCAGCTCGGCGGTGGCGCTCACGGAAATAGGTCCGCGGCGGCCGCGCGGAACTCGTCGGGCAGGACGCCCCAAACCTCGCAGTCGTCGGCGCCGTCCGGGCGGCGCAGGTGACCGCGCATCGTCCCCTCGTGCTTCCAGCCGAGCCCCGCCACGGTCTTCTTGGCGACCTCGTTGCGGGCGGGGATGCGGCCGTAGACGCGGTGCGCGCCGAACTCGTCGAAGGCCCTGGCGAGGGTCAGCGCCTCGGCTCGTCTGCCGACCCCCTTGCCGCGCACGTCATCGCCGATCAGCGCCCCCAGCTCGGGGGCGGTCTGCCGGAAGAGGCCGTAGAGAGCCGTGAAGCCGACCGGCTCGTCGTATCCCTCGACGACGATCGCGTACTTGCGGTCCTCGCCCGAGTCGTCCATCGCCCGCCCCACCCAGGCCTCCGCCTCTTCGTAGGAGAAGCCCTCGCGCTGCTCCATCAGCGTCTTGGTTGCCTCGGGATTGTTGAACCAGCGGTGCACCGCCGCGGCATCGCCGGGCTCGAACGGGCGCAGGCTGACCTCGGGTCGCTCGTTCACAGCCTCAACCCTAATCCGGCGCGAGGCCGTGGCCGGTGACCAGAAGCCAGGCGGTCTTGGCGAGGATGCGCAGGTCGAGGGCGAAGCTGCGCCGCTCGACGTACTCGACGTCGAGCTCGATCCGCTCCTCCCAGGGGATGCCGGCGCGGCCCTGGACCTGCGCCCAGCCGGTCAGCCCCGGGCGGACCTCGTGGCGGCGGTGTTGGAATGCCGTGTAGTCGTCGACCTGGGCGGGGATCGTGGGACGAGGGCCGACGACCGCCATCTCGCCGCGCAGGACGTTGACGAGGTTGGGGATCTCGTCGAGCGAGGTGCGTCGCAGGAGGCGGCCGGCGGTGGTGACACGTGGATCGTCGCGGGCGACGACCTTGCCGACGCCGATCGGGTCGGAGCCTTCGATCATCGTGCGCAGCTTGAGCAGCTTGAACTCGCGGCCGTCCCTGCCGACGCGGCGCTGGCGGTAGACGATCGGCCCGCGGCTGCCGAGCTTGATCGCCACGGCGGCCACCAGGAGGATCGGCGAGAGGACGACGAGGGCGATCGTCGCGATGACGATGTCGAAAGCGCGCGGCATGGCTAGCGGGTCCCCTCCGCCTTGTCCCACTGGCCGCCCACCCCGTGGCGCATCCGATCCCACAGCCCGAGCGCGATCGAGGCGGTCGTCATCACGTAGTAGCGGGCGATCCGCAGCGGCGCCAGCGGCAGAGCGCGGCCGAGCAGGGCTGCGGCGAGGACGGCGAGCTGGATGGCGAGCGTCGCCGCGTAGACCCAGCCGTGACCGAGCAGCGCCACGTTCGTGCCGAGCGCGATGAGATGGAGGAGGGGCGTCGCGTAGCGCAGTAGCCGGTGCGAGGCGATCTCGAACGCGTAGAGCGGCGGGTAGCCGCGGGGTGCGTACATGCCTTCGCGCACGACGATGTCCCAGAGGCCGACCATCATTCGCCGTTTGCGCGTGAGCTCCCCCTCCAGCGTCGGCACCATCTTCTCCTCGGCGCGCGCCCAAGGGACGTAGAGCGAGCGCTTGCCGCGTTTGGCGAGCAGGAACGGCAGCGAGAGGTCGTGGCTGCCCGCCGGCGGTAGAGGGATGTAGGAGTCGCGGCGCACGGCGTAGATAGCGCCGTTGCCGGCGGTGACTCCGGCCAAGCCGGACTCCAGCTCGCGCACGGCCATCTCGTAGCGCCAGTAGGAGCCCTCAAGGTTGCCGCCCGCGGGGTCGAGGAAGCGGACCTGGCCGCAGACGTAGCCGACCGACGGGTCGGCGAAGGGCTCGACCAGGTGCCGCAGGGCGTCGGGCGCCCAGGCGCTGTTGGCATCGGAGAAGGCGAGGATCTCGCCCGACGCCCGCTCGGCGGCGGCGTTCTGGGCGGCGACCTTGCCGCCGCGGGGCAGGTCGAGGATTAGGTCGGCGCCGGCGGCGCGGGCTCGCTCGGCAGTCGCGTCCCCCGAGCCGTCCGAGGCGACGATCAGCTCGATCCGCTCGCGCGGGTAGTCGAGGGCAAGGGCGCCGGCGACCTTGGCCGCGATCACCTCCTCCTCGTCGAAGGCGGCGACGATCAGCGAGACCCGCGGCAGCTCCTTCCAGGTCTCGGGGCGCAGGGTCGGACGGCGGCGTAAGGCGACTAGCGCTCGCAGCGCGAGCGGGTAGCCGAGGTGCGTGTAGAGGATCAGTCCCGCACAGATCCAGAAGACGAGGGCAAGGACAATCACCGTCCCTCCTCCAGCAGCTCCTCGTAGAGGGCGAGGGTCTGTCGCGCCGCCTCGTCCCACGAGTAGGGAC
>JBAREU010000321.1:0-4278 GCA_049796515.1 Solirubrobacterales bacterium | reverse complement strand
GCGCTGCGCGATCGCTGCGCCGACACTTCCGCAGCGACGACCGCCCTGCCCGCACGCACCGCTCCCCCGCGCATCGAGCTCCAACCCGGGAGCTCGATCCAGGAGGTGGCGGCCTCTCTGTATCGCGCCGGCTGCCAACTGCGCTGGAGCGCGATCTACGGGTCACGCTGCGCGGCCGTCCCCCTGCCGACTTATCGGTGGGCTCGCGAGCGCCTGTGGATCGACCCGGACCCCCCGCGAGATATTGCGGCTTCTCCCACGGCGTCACAGAATGCACGGCACACACAGCCGCGACCGCACCGGGTGGGGACGTGAACTCGATGAGAGCGCGAACCGAGCAAAAAGGGATCGGATGAGATGACGAAGAGGCCCAAGCTGATGAACGGCACCCCGACCGAGAGCGGTTGCGCCCTCGTCACCGGCGCCTCGCGTGGGATCGGCAAGGCGTGTGCACACCGCCTCGCGGCGAGCGGGTGGACGGTTGGGGTGAACTTTCGTTCGAACGAGGCGCTGGCCGCGGAGGCGGTTGCCAAGATCGAAGAGGAGGGTGGGCGGGCTCTGGCACTCGCCGGCGACGTCAGCAGGCAGGAGGAGGTCGATGAGATCTTCGCCCACCTGGAGGAGAAGCACGGCCCTGTGCTGGTGCTCGTCAACAACGCCGGCCTGACCGACGACGCGCTCGGCGTCCAGCTGCGCGACGAGGATTGGGACCGCGTAATCGACACGAACCTCAACGGCGCCTTTAGGACCACGCGCCGGGCGCTGCGTCCGATGATGCGCGCGCGCTTCGGCCGCATCGTCAACGTCGCCTCGCTGAGTGCCCTGCGTGCGATTCCCGGACAGGCCAATTACGCCGCATCGAAGGCCGGCCTGATCGGCCTGACGATGACGATCGCGGTGGAGGTCGCCCGCCGCGGTATCACCGTCAATGCGGTGGCCCCGGGGCTGATCGAGACCGACATGACGCGCGACCTAATCGATGACAGCGTGCGCCGGAAAATCCCCGCCATGCGGATCGGCGAGCCCGCCGAGGTGGCCGCCTGCATTGGCTTCCTAGCCTCGCCCAACGCCGGCTACATCACCGGGGCGGTCGTGCCGATCGATGGGGGTCTGAGCGTAGCCGCGATCGGACCCCCTGAGCGATGAGCACGCACGCCCGGCAGATCTGCTCCAGCAGTTTCGAGGATCTGCGGCCGGGCGACGAGTTCCGTACGCACGGTCGCACGATCGGCGAGTTCGACCTCAGCGCCTTCGGCGCGCTGACCGGCGACTGTGCACCCCAGCACCTGGATCGCACCTTCGCCGAGGAGGGCCCTTTCGGCGAACGGATCGCGCACGGAGCACTCGTGCTCTCATACGCACTGGGTCTCGTCCCGATCGATCCCGAACGCCTGATTGCGCTGCGTTCGCTACGCGACGTGAAGTTCAAGCAGCCGGTACGAATCGGCGACACGATCCACGTTGAGGCTCGTGTCGGCATCTGCAGGCCAGTGAGCGACACCGTGGGCCTGGTCGAGCTAGTCACCCGTGTGGTCAACGACCGGGGGCAGCTCGCGGCGCGGATGAACATCGACACCCTCTGGCGGCGCGCGCCAGCGACGAGTCCCGTTTTTTGACACCCGCGCACGCCGCTCCCTATCGTCGGCCCAGGCTGCATTCACGAGGCGGAAGGGAGTATTGAAGTGAGAGGCGCGGTGGCTGAGGCGAAGGGATACGTGGGATCCGGTCCGGCCTCGATCAAGTTCCACTATGACCAGGGAGACGAGTTCTTCGGGCTCTGGTTGGGGCCCACGATGACGTACTCCGGTGGAATGTGGGAGGGGGCGGACGACGACCTGGAGACGGCGCAGCTTCGCAAGCTCGACTACGTCGCCGAGCAGGCCCGCGCCGCGGGTACGCGCCGTGTGCTCGACATCGGCTGCGGCTGGGGCAGCATGCTGCGCAGGCTGGTCGGGGCCCATGGAGTCCAGCATGCGCTCGGCATAACGCTCAGCGAAGCGCAGGTCGCTTATGTCGAGGCCGATCGTGAAGGCGATCCGCGCATCGAGCCGCGCCTGCAGGACTGGCGGACCTTCGAGCCCGAGGAATCGTTTGACGCGATCGTCTCCCTGGGGACGATCGAGCACTTCGTCAGCATGGGCGCCGCGGAGGAGGAACGGGCGGAAACCTACCGTGAGCTCTTCGAGCGCTGTCACAGTTGGCTGCCCCGAGGAGGAAGGCTGGTCTTCCAGACGATGGCCCAGGGTCACGCACCGCTCGACCGCCGTGCCTGGCGCGATCTGAGGCTGGTCCTGACCAAGATCTATCCGAACGCCGGCCCGCCCTGGCTGCGCGAGCTCGTCACCGGTTGCGCGGGCCTCTTCGAGATCGTCCGGATGCGAAATGACCGCCTCGACTATGTGCCCACGCTGATGGCTTGGCACAGGAACCTACGCGCGAACCGCGATCGGGCAGTGGAGCTCGTGGGTGAGGAAGCGGTCGACATCCACGAACGCTTCTTCACCGGGCTCGCCCGCCACTTCATGCTTGGCCAGGCCGAGATGTTGCGAGTGACCTTCTCGGCTCTGTGATCCGGGTTGGCCAACCGTCACACACACATAAACCACAGCAAAGGGGGCACCGTGTCCAATCCAACCGCAGATGAGGTCCGTACCCTCATCGTCGACGAACTGTGTGAGCTCGCCGACCTGAAACCGGAGGAGATCACCGCTGATGCCACGCTCGAGGATCTCGACATCGACTCACTCGACCTCGTCGAGCTGGCGCAGATCGTCGAGGAGCGTTACGAGGTCAGGCTCGAACGCGACGACTTCAAAGACGTCAGCACCGCGGGCGGAGCGATCGACACGATCGTCAACCGCTGCGTCAACGTCGCCGCGTGAGGAAGGTGCGTGGGCTCCTTTCCAACACACCGCGCGGCCGCGTTCGTCAAGACGGCGGGCGAGCCGCGCTTCGAAGCGACGATTCCGCGGGAGTTCGCCCACAAGCGCGCGGTCGAGGAGATATTCCTCACCGACGTCATCGTCGACCAGCAGCGTGAACGCGTACTTGCCTGCGCCCAGCTGCCGCGCAGTCACGCGCTCTACAACGAGATCGAGAACGGTGTCCACGATCTCCTGCTGATCCTCGAGACCGGACGGCAAGGTATGACGATCTACGGTCATGTCCGACTCGAGGTGCCCGAAGAGACTGCATTCGTGATGAACGGGCTGCGGGTGGAGGTAATCGACCTGGAGGCGATGCGACAGGGCGACTCCCCCGGTGAGCTCGTCATCGACGTCCCCTTCGGCGAGGAACGCCGCGACGGCAAAGGCCGGGTACGCGGATACACCCTTAAGGGGACCGGCCGAATCGACGGGCGCCCCGCGATCGAGATCAACGGCGAGGCGATGCTGATACCCGCTGCTCTCTACGAACGGCTTCGCAGCGTGCACATTGACGACGGGACCGAGATTCCGCCCCGGCCGGAGCCCGTCGACCCCACCCGTGTTGGGCGGCGCTCGCCACGCAACGTGGTTGTCGGCGACGCGGTGCGATCCAACGGTGAGCTTCGCTGCGCGCTCATAGCCGACACGACACACCCCTCCTTCTTCGACCACCCACTCGACCACGTTCCCGGCATGCTGATGCTCGAGACTGCGCGCCAGGCGGCCCTTCTGTACGTCCACGAGCTCGGCTGGTCTCCAACCGAGACCGTGCTCGAGGCGTGCGAGGCGCACTTCACGCAGTACGCGGCGCTCTCCCCCCCGGCCTCCTGCCGCGTCTGCCCCGGCGAGCGCCCGCCCGTCGCAGGTGCGGCACCTGCCGAATGGCTGCGCGCGCATTTCGCCCAGGCCGATGTGGACATCGGCCACGTCGATCTCCGCCTGCGACGCATCGAGGGCCGGTGAAGGCGGGGGGCGATCTCACCGGTCGCCGCTATGCGGTCGTCGGTGGCGGGCTCTCGGGCCTGGCCGCTGCCTGGTACCTGCAGCGGCGCGGCGCCGAGACGCACCTCATCGAGCGCGACCGCGAGCTCGGCGGACGGGCGGGCTCGGGGCAACTGGGTGAGCGCACGGTTACGTTCGGCGGCAAGAACATCGGCCGCGAATACGGGCGCTTCCGCGCCTTTACGCAGGGCCTCGGCGAGCATCCCTACGAGTACTTCGGGATCAACAGCTCACGCGTGCTCGACGGCCGTCTGCTCACCTTCGGCTCCGCCGCACGCGGCAGGATGCTGCGACAGCTGCGCGGCATCCCCCCGCGGGACCTGGCGCGGCTCGGGCGGCTGTTGCTGAC
>JBAREU010000320.1:0-4243 GCA_049796515.1 Solirubrobacterales bacterium | reverse complement strand
GCCCTTGGGGGCGGCATCTGCGCGGCCCCCTTCCAGCGGCAGTTCGTACACGGCACCGGCCGGGCTGCCGCTCGGGGGGTCCCCCGGTGCCGAATATGCTGTGGTCGGATGCAGGGACGCAGTGAGCACCAGCAGGGAACCCAGCAGGTACGCGCCTCCGCTTCGACGCCGTCGGGCCATCCCGTCAAGGATAGCCACGGAGAGTCGGAGGGGGGAGCGGCAACCGAGCTGATCGCGGCGGCTCCCCTGCTGCTGGTGGGTTTGCTGAGCCTGATGGCGGTCTGGTGGGACGGCGCCTTCGACCTGCGTTACTGGGCGCCGCTGACGCTGCTCTCCCTGGCCCTGCTGCTGGCGCTGACGCTGGCCGGCACGCTTTCCCTGTCCGAGCGGGGCTCGCTGGCCCTCGCGGTGGTCGCGATCTGGACGTTCGCCGCCTACACGATGCTCTCCGCCACCTGGGCCGAGAGCGCCGCGGCCGCCTGGGAAGGCGCGGCGCGGGCGATCTTCTACGCGGCGCTCTTCACCCTCGCCGTCGTCACGCCGGCCGGCCCCCGCGGGCGCCTCTGGATCGGCATCGGTCTGGTGCTCGGCGTCGTCGCCACTGGGCTCGTCGCCGAGGTCCGGCTGCTCACCGGCGACACCGGCGCCTTCCTCGCCGGACGCCTCAACGACCCGATCGGCTACCGCAACGGCACCGCGGCGCTCTTCTCGCTTGCCGCCTGGCCGCTGATCGGCTTCGCCGCCCGCCGCGGCTATGCCTCGGGGTACAGGGCGGCGGCGGCTGCCGCCGCGGTTCTGACGATCGGCCTCGCCTTCCTCACCCAGTCGCGTGGGATGCTGATCGGGCTCGCCTGCGGTGGCATCGTCTCGCTCGCGGTCGGCCCCGATCGTCTGCGCCGCTCCTGGCTGGCCCTTGCCGTGCTTGCCGCGATTGCACTGGGCTCGGGGGCGTTGCTGGCCCCCTATGACGGCTCCGACTCGGGAACCGCAGCCGCCGTCGCCACGGACATCCGCCACGCCGGCGTCGCCCTGGCGCTGCTCTGCGCCGGTTCGTTCCTGGTCGGCCTCTTCGCCTTCGTCTTCGACAACGGCCTGCGCTCCTCCGGGCTGGCCCGTGGCCTGCGCGGTGCCGCGGCGGGGGGGATGGTCGTGCTGGTCTCGGCCGCGGCCGTGGTCGCGCTGGTCAAAGCGGGTGACCCGGTGAGCTACGCGCAGGACAAGTGGGATGAGTTCGCCCAGGTCGAAACGAGCAGCGCTACCGGCACGCGGCTCGGCACCGTCGGCGGGCCGCGCTACGACATCTACCGGGTAGCGCTCGACCAGTTCCGCGAAGCGCCGATCGCCGGGGCTGGCGAGGGCAGCTACCGCTTTGCCTACTACCGCGAGCGCCGCACCGACCGCAATCTCGCCGATGCCCACAGCCTGCCTTTGCGGCTGCTGGCCGAGACGGGCCTGATCGGTGCGGGGCTCTTCGTCCTCTGGCTCGTCGCCCTCGCTCTCGCGATCGCCCGCCGTGCTCGTCTCGCGACCCCCGGTTGGCGCACCTGGATCGCCGGCTTGGCCGCGGCCGGCACGGTCGTCGTCGCCCAGTCCGCGGTCGACTGGTTGTGGCTGATCCCGGCTCTGGTCGGGCTGGCCGTACTGGCACTCGGCCTGGCGGCGCGTGGCGAGGGGGATACCGGGGAGGCGCTGCGGTGGAGCCCCGCCATCCGCGCTCCGCTGGCGCTGGTCCTGGCTGTCGCACTCCTCAGCGTCGGCGCCCTCTTCCTCTCCGGCGTCTACGTGCGCAAGGCGCGCGAGCAGGCGCTGAGCTCGCCGCAGGCGTCGCTCTCCGCGGCGCGCACCGCGGCGAAGTTTGATCCCGTCTCGGTGACGCCGCTCTATCTGCAGGCGGCGGCGCTCGAGAGCGAGGGGCGCCGCACCGCCGCCCGCACCGCCCTGCTCGACGCGCTCGAGCTTGAGCAGGACAACTTCGTCACCCTCGGGTTGTTGGGTGATCTGGAGGTCCGGGCTGGGAACGATGGCGTCGCGCGCGCTTACTATCGTCGAGCCCTGGCACTCAACCCGCTCGACAGCGGCCTGCGAAAGCTCAGCCGAGGGGAAGGATCGTGACCAGGATCGAACCGCCAACCACGCCGACGGGCCTCGGCAGGCTCTTGGGCCTGCTCTGTTGCTCTGCGCTCCTTGCTTTAGCCGTGCCAGCGCAGGCCGCGACGCTGAAGGCGATCTGGGGTCCGGCTGAACTGGAGGCCGGCAACGCTGCCTGTCCCGACCCAGCGGCACGCTGCTCCGCCTTCCCGCTCTACAGCCGCCTCGGGGTCGACGTCTTCCAGTACCAGATCCACTGGGACGAGGTTGCGCCCACTCGGCCGCAGAATCCTCGCGACCCCAACGACCCGGCCTACGAGTGGGGCGCGCTCGATCGGATCGCGGCAGAGGCCGAGCGCTACGGAATCCGCCTGGCGCTGCTCGTCCAGCGGGCCCCCGAGTGGGCGAACGGGGGCAATCCGCCGATCTGGGCGCCGCGCAACCCCAGCGTCTTCGCCGACTTCCTCTACGCCGCTAGCCGCCGCCTGCCCAGTGTGCGGATGTGGATGATCTGGGGGGAGCCGGCGCGGGCCGAAAACTTCCACCCGATGACCGCTTCCAGCGAAGCGGGGCCGCGGCTATACGCCCGCCTGGTCGATGCCGCTTACGGTGCGCTGAAGTCGGCCCAGGCCAGCGATCTCGTTGTCGGCGGGATGACCCTCAACGGCGGCACCGTGCGTCCGACCCTCTTCGCCCGCCGGATGAAATTGCCCAACGGCCGCCCGCCGCGCATGGACCTCTGGGGGCACAACCCATTCGACGGGCGCTTCCCGCAACTCGCCGACGAACCGATCGGCCGCTTCCGCGGCTTCAACGACATCGACACTCTGCATCGCGAAATCCGCGCCTACTACCGCCAGGGCCATCGCCCGGTACCGCGCCTCTGGCTCTCGGAGTGGACGGTGATCTCCGACAAACCGAGCAGGATCTTCCTCCAGTTCCACGTCTCAGCCCGCGAGCAGGCGCGCTGGCTGCGGGCCGCATTCGGCATCGCCGCGCGCACCCCCTATGTCGCCGGCATGGGCTGGTTTACCCTGCTGGACGAGCCACCCGCTCCGGGTAGCGCCAACTGGGGCCTGCTGCGCTCCAACGGCACCCCAAAGCCCGCCTACAGGGCCTACGAGCGCCTGCCTTAGGCGTCACGCGGGTAGCAAGCCGACACCGCGGCGCGTCGGCTTAACTCAAAATCTTTTGAGTTAATTCCTCTGGAGCGGTATCGCTTGGTCATCCCCTGAACTCAGGGAAGCCAACCGAACCAAAGGAGCGAAGATGATTCGTCATCTGAAAACCCTCGGACTCGCGCTGACGGCGGTCCTCGCGCTGAGCGCGCTGGCCGCGTCCGCAGCCTCGGCCCAGCAAGGCAAACTCACATCGACTGGTCCTGTGACAGCGACAGGGACCGAGACAGGCGGTCTGCTAGCCAACGCTTTCACAACGCCCCTCGGCAACATAACCTGCGGACCCATCCCCTTCACAGGGCATACCGTGGTGACCCACGCGGAAACAACAGCAGGGAGCAAACACGGACTGCTCCCAAGTGGCTCGACCACATCGACAATCACCCCTCACATCTCGCCAAACTGCGTACTGCACATCCCGATCGTCGGCACACGTCCGGTGACAGGGACAATGAACGGTTGCGACTTCGTGTTCCACCTCGGCTCGACAACAGGGGGGGCAAACACATACGGCGTCACCGCCGACGTGGTCTGTCCGCCAAGTAAAAAAATAGAATTCCACGTCTACAAATCTGGGTCGGTGACCCATCCCGAAGCCGATGCGATCTGCACAGTCAAAGTGGGCGAAGAAAACAACCAGGGCATCGCCGGGCTCCACCAATCAAACACCGGCTCCGATGACCTCGAACTGACCGGAGCGTTCGAAAACGTTCATATGGAAAACACCGGCACGCTCTGCGGTACCGGCACAAGTGAAACCGCGGATCTCGACGTCGACGTGACAGTCAAAGGTCACAATTCCAATGGGGAAGAAACAGGCATAACACTCTCGGACTGACGATTCACCCAGTACGGGTCTGAGACGCGATCGAAAACGTCCTCCTGGGTCTCGATGACGCGGCACTCCAGGCCGCTCTCCCGACGACCCGGGAGGACACCCGGAGATGACTTTCAGGCCGTGGCGAGCAGGGCCTGCC
>JBAREU010000319.1:0-3537 GCA_049796515.1 Solirubrobacterales bacterium | reverse complement strand
CCCGCCAGCCGAGCGCCCGCCGCGTCCGCGGTCCGGCGATGCCGTCCGCCGCCAGGCCGCGCCGACGTTGGAAGGCGGTCACACCATGCCGCGTGAGCGGACCCCTGATCCCATCGACGTAACCGCTGTATAGATGCAGCCCCTTCAAGGCCGCCTGCAGGGCGGCCACGTTCGCGGGCGACGCTTCGGCCCGCGTGGGAACGACAAGCGCAACGACGATCAGCGCCGACGCCCCGATTGCTCGGCTCGGGCGCATCTCCCAGTATTGGGTAGCACTCGGGCCTGCCGCCCCCCGCAAAGATCCGTGCATCTCCGCTTGGCCTGCCAGCATCTGAACGCCCGCCGATGCCGACGCCCCGCTCGATCCAGCGCACCTACCTGATCCTGCTGCTCGGGAACACTCTGGCGGCGTCGCTGATCTGGGGGATCAACACGATTTTCCTGCTCGACGCGGGCCTCTCCAACCTGGAGGCGTTCGCGGCCAACGCCTTCTTCACCGCCGGGATGGTGCTGTTCGAGGTGCCCACCGGGATCGTCGCTGACACGATCGGGCGCCGCACCTCCTACCTGCTCGGCACGGTGACGCTGACCGTATCGACCCTCGTCTACGTGCTCCTCTGGCAGGTCGAGGCGCCGTTCTGGCAGTGGGCGGTCGCCTCGATGCTGCTCGGCCTCGGCTTCACCTTCTTCTCCGGCGCAGTCGAGGCGTGGCTCGTCGACGCGCTCACCGCGACGGGGTTCACCGGGGAGATGGAGACGGTGTTCGGCCGCGGTCAGATCGTCACCGGCGCGGCGATGCTCACCGGCTCGGTGGCGGGCGGCTTCATCGCCCAGCAGACCAGCTTGGGCGTGCCGTTCGTGCTCCGCGGCCTCGTCCTGATCGTGATGTTCGCGGTCGCCTTCGCGCTCATGCACGACGTCGGCTTCAGCGCCGAGAAGGGCGGCCGGCCGCTGGCCGAGATGCGCAAGATCGCCGCCAACTCGATCGAGTACGGCTGGCGGGTGCCGGCGGTCAAGTGGCTGATGGTCGAGGTCCTCTTCACCGGCGGTGTCGGCATCTACGCCTTCTATGCCCTGCAGCCCTACCTGCTGGAGCTGTACGGCGACCCGCAGGCCTACCAGGTCGCCGGCTTGGTAGCGGCGATCGTCGCCGGCGCGCAGATCGCCGGCGGGGTGGCGGCTCCCCACATCCGCCGGCTCTTCCACCGCCGCACCTCGGCGCTGATCGCCACTGCGGGCCTCAGCGTCCTCACGCTCGGGCTGATCGGCCTGGTCGAGAGCTTCTGGGCGGTGATCGGGCTGATCGTGGTCTGGGGGCTGCTGTTCGCGGCGACGCTGCCGATTCGCCAGACCTACCTCAACGGCCTGATCCCCTCCCGGCAGCGGGCGACGATCCTCTCCTTCGACTCGATGATGTCCTCCACTGGCGGCGTCTGGACCCAGCCGCTGCTCGGCCGCGCGGCCGACGTGTGGGGATACGCGCCGTCCTACCTGATCGGGGCGGGGATCTCGGTTCTGGCCCTGCCCTGCCTCGCCCTCTCCCGACGGCAGAACGCCCCGGCGGACACCCTCGACATCTCCGACGCACAGGTCGCCCCGCAGCCTGGATGATGTGCACCTACACCATGATCCGACCAGGGGCCTGACGGCAAACATGGGTGCAGCGCTTGGGTGGGGGGCTTTGGCGGCTTCGTCGCTCGTACTTGGCGCGGGGCTCGCGTTTGCTCGGCGGTGGCCGGCTCGACAGGTTGGGCTCGTTCTCGCTTTCGGCGCGGGGGCGCTGATCAGCGCGGTCAGCTTCGAGCTGGCGGCGGAGGGGCTCGCGGTTGGCAGCCTCGAGGCGACTGCTGGCGGACTTGCGGTTGGCGCTCTCGCCTACTTCGGGCTCGACGGGCTGATCGCCAAGCGCTACTCGGCTGGCCGGGGGCGGGCTGGGCGCGCCAGTGGGTCGGATCCGGGGATCGCGCTCGCACTCGGTGCCTTCCTCGACGGCATACCCGAGCAGCTCGTCCTCGGGATCGGGTTGGCCGCCGGGGAGGGGATCGGCATCGGGCTCCTCGTCGCGATCTTCGTTTCCAACCTTCCCGAGGCGATCGGCTCGGCGAGCGAGATGCGGAATGCCCGTGTCGGCCGGCGCAGAGTCCTGCTTCTCTGGAGCGCCGTGGCGGCAATCTGCGTCCTTGCCAGCGCCGTGGGGTACGCGATCGCGGACGCGGCGTCGGGCGAGCTCCGTGCGGGGATCGACGGCTTCGCCGCCGGCGCCCTCCTGGTCATGCTGATCGACTCGATGATTCCCGAGGCGACCCGGGATTCCGGGCGAATTGCCGGGCTCGTCACGACCCTCGGTTTCGCGGTGGCAACTGCGCTTTCGAGCGTCTCCTAGGCAGCCGCTGAGAGCCGCGAAACGCCTTGGCTGCTACCGTGGAACGGTCGGGTTTGGCCATTCCGCCACCCGAGAGGTTCCGTTTCCTCCGTGTGCCGCTTGGCGCCTAGGGGCCGCAGGATCTCCCCTTAGTCGCTCGAGAAGGAGCTCACAACATCACTTCTTTTGCCGATCTCGGCATCTCCCAACCTGTCGTCCGCGCGCTGGCGCGCCGCGACATCACCACCCCCTTCCCCGTCCAGCAGCTGGTCGTGCGCGACGCACTCGCCGGCCACGATCTGCTCGTCCAGTCGCCGACCGGCTCGGGCAAGACGCTCGCCTTCGGAATCCCGCTGGTGGATCGCGTCGAACGCGGCGGCGGGCACACCTCCGCCCTCGTCCTGGCGCCGACCCGCGAGCTGGCAAGTCAGATCGTCGACGAGCTGCACTCCGTCGCCGACGCCCGCGGACTGAGGATCGCCGCGGTCTACGGCGGCGTCGGCTTCGGCCCGCAGAGCGCCGCCGCGCGCCGCGCCGACATCCTCGTCGCCACTCCCGGGCGGCTCGAGGACCTGATCGCCCGCGGCGTCGTCTCGCTCGAGCGCATTCGCATCCTCGTCCTCGACGAGGCAGACCGCATGCTCGACATGGGGTTCAAGCCGGCGGTGAGCCGGATCGTCTCCCAGACCCCCGACAAGCGCCAGACCCTCTTCTTCTCGGCGACGCTGGAGGGCGCGACCGGCAAGATCGCCGCCGCCTACACCCGCGATGCCCGCCGCCACACCCAGGCGCCGAGCGAGCGCGGCAAGGCCGACATCGAGCACCGCTTCCTGCACGTCGAGTCGCAGAGCACCAAGCTCGACCACCTGGTCGAGCAGCTGAACGGCGACGAGCGCGGACGCACGCTGGTCTTCGTGCGCACCAAGCGCGGCGCCGACCGGCTCGTCAAGCGCCTGCGCAGCCGCAGGGTCGAGGCGGTCGCCATGCACGGCGACAAGAACCAGCGCCAGCGCGAACGGGCGCTGGCCCGCTTCGAGTCCGGCGAGGTGCACACCCTGATCGCGACCGACGTCGCCGCCCGCGGGATCGACGTCGACGGGGTGACCCACGTCGTCAACTTCGACACGCCCGGGGATCGCGACTCCTACATACACCGCGTCGGCCGCACCGGGCGG
>JBAREU010000318.1:0-2060 GCA_049796515.1 Solirubrobacterales bacterium | reverse complement strand
GACCTCGACGATCTCCTTCAGGTACTTGAGACGCGGGTCGCCGGGTCCCTGTGTCTCCTGGATCTTGACCGGCAGGTCGCCGCTGTCGGTGACGTCGTAGCCGAGCGCAGCGACCTTCGCGTGCACGTCGGCGACGCGCAGCGCCGACGGTCCCATGTCCACCCCGCGCCGCCCCGCCCCGAGGTCGAGGGGAACGCCGATCAGGGTCAGCCGCGGCTTCGCCATGCTGACCTCCGTTATAATCCCCCGAGCGGTCCATGGCTACTCCTTCGGCGAGGAAGACCGCACCTGCGACGGCGCCCGACGCACCGGAGCTCCTCGCCGTGCTCGTCGCCCAGAACGTCCTGAGCGCCGAGCAGGCGGACAAGGTCCGCCGCGCCCAGAAGGTGAACGGCTTCACGGCCGAGCAGGCGGTGCTGCAGCTGGGCATCGCGAGCGAGGCGCAGGTCGCGCAGGCGCTCGCGGCGCACGCCGGTCTGCCGTACGTCAAGATCAACCCGCTCGACCTCGACCTGGACGTCGTCACCAAGGCGATCGCGGGCCCGTTCGCACGGCGCCACGGGATGGTCGCGATCGCGAAGAACGGCAACCGCATCACGATCGCCGTCCACAACCCGTTCGCGCCGTTCCCGCTCGAGGACGTGAAGCGCGTCACTGGCTGCGAGGTCGACCGGGTGGTGGCCTCGCGCGGCGACGTCGAGCAGGTCAACAAGGGCTTCTACGACCTTAAGTCGAGCCTGAAGCACGCCGAGAAGCAGCTCAGCGAGAGCCGGATCGCCACGGTCGACCTCGGGACCCAGGAGTTCCTCTCGAAGGCGGCAACCGACCTCGACCCGGCGGCGGCGCCGGTGGTGAAGGCGCTCGACCACATCCTCGGCTACGCCTTCGAGCAGCGCGCCTCGGACATCCACTTCGAGCCCAAGCGCAACCTGACGCTGGTGCGCCTGCGCATCGACGGCGTGCTGCACGACGTGCACGTGATCCCGAAGATCGTCTACGAGGCCGTCGTGTCGCGGATCAAGCTGCTCTCCGGCGCGAACCTGGCCGAGAAGCGCCGGCCGCAGGACGGCCGCATCAAGCGCGACCAGGGCGGCCGCGAGGTCGAGCTGCGCATCAGCACCATGCCCACCGCGTTCGGCGAGAAGGCCGTGCTGCGCATCTTCGACCCCGACATCCTGCTGAAGACGATCGACGAGCTGGGTCTCTCGCCGCACGACGCGCCCAAGTTCAACGAGTTCATCGCGCGCCCGACCGGGATCATCCTGGTCACCGGCCCCACCGGCAGCGGCAAGACCACGACGCTCTACTCGGTGCTCAAGCACCTCTCCAAGCCCGAGGTCAACATCGTCACGATCGAGGACCCGATCGAGATGGTGTTCGAGGACTTCAACCAGGTGCAGGTGCGCCCGCAGATCGACGTGACGTTCTCGTCGAGCCTGCGCACCGTGCTGCGCCAGGACCCCGACATCATCATGGTCGGCGAGATCCGCGACAAGGAGACCGCCGACCACGCCGTGCAGGCCGCGCTCACCGGCCACCTGGTGCTCTCCACGCTCCACACGAACGACGCGCCCTCCTCGATCACGCGCCTGCTGGACCTCGAGGTGCCCACTTCCTGATCACCTCCACGCTGATCGGCGTCGTGGCGCAGCGCCTGGTGCGCGAGAACTGCGCCCACTGCCTGGAGGAGTACGAGCCGAGCGAGGGCGAGGCGGCCGCGATGAAGATCCCGTTCGAGAAGCTCAAGCCCTACCGCTTCAAGCGCGGCAAGGGCTGCCTCCACTGCCGCGAGACCGGCTATCTCGGTCGCACCGGGATCTACGAGATCCTGCCGATGAGCGAGAAGATCCGGCGCCTGGTCTCGCAGCAGTCGGGCTCGCTCGACATCTTCAAGGCCGCGCGCGAGGAGGGCCTGCGCACGCTCAAGGAGGCGGCGATCGAGAAGGTGTTCCGCGGCACCACCCCCACCACCGAGATGGTGCGGGTGACCGGCAAGTGAACGACGACGGCCTGCGCGGCCGGGTGTTCCTTGTGACCGGCAGCGGCCGCGGCCTCGGACG
>JBAREU010000317.1:0-1661 GCA_049796515.1 Solirubrobacterales bacterium | reverse complement strand
GAAGATCGATGGAATTGTGAGTGGCCAATCGCCGGTAGACTATGGATTGTGCAGGTTTTCTGCGAAATACTAATTCCAGAGAGACCCATCTCTGTCATCTCCGTTACCTCCTGTAAGACTATCCATTTTTATTCTGTCTCCTCCCTTGGCGCCCCCTTCGACGTCGCTCAGGACATGCTTTGCGTCTTTGCGTGAGATATTCGATTTACGCATGACAGGCGGATTTGGGTTGAGCAACTTCGTCATCTATGCAAGTTTGGCAGTGAGAGGAGGACCCCCATGCGTTACGAACTCTATTATCAACCATCCATTCAGGGCCGCGGCGAGTTTGTTAGGCTGCCTCTGGAAGACGCCGGCGCAGATTACGTCGACGTTGCGCGCGATCCGAACTTCGGTCGTCCAGGGATTATGAAATTCCTCGAAGACCCGTCCTTGGAACATCCGCCTTTTGCCCCGCCATTTCTAAAAGCCGGCAGGCTCCTGATTTCGCAAACCGCGAACATCCTCCAGTTCCTTGGGCCCCGGCTGGGTCTCGTGCCAAAAAACGAGGCGACCCGGCTCTGGGCAAATCAACTGCAACTGACGATTGCCGATTGGCTATATGAAGCGGGCCAGACACACCATCCAATCGCCAACGTTTTGTATTATGAGGAGCAGAGCGCTGAAGGCAAAAAGCGCGGCGCGCATTTCGCATCGACCCGAATCCCTAAATTTCTTGGCTACTTCGAGAGAATTCTTAAGGTTAACGTTAAATCCGGCGACTTTCTCCTCGGCAAGCGGGTTGCCTACGTCGATCTCTCGCTCTTCCAGATGATCGAGGGTTTGCGTTATGCTTTTCCGAAGACAATGGAACGACTCGAACCGCACCATCCACTGGTGATAGCCCTACATGATCGCATCAAGGCGCGCCCTCGTATCGCCGCCTATTTGAGTTCACCGCGGCGGCTGGCTTTCAACCAACAGGGCATTTTTCGCCACTACCCCGAGATGGAACAAGAATAGGCTCAACGGGAGGAGAGCATAAAAGATGGCAACCGGTAGGAGCGTCGAGTGACAAGGCACAGGATCCTCATTGCCGGTGCCGGGATCGGCGGGTTGACCGCGGGAGCAAGCCTCTTGCAAGCGGGGCATGATGTTGCGATCTTCGAGCAGGCATCGGAGTTGAGCGAAGTCGGGGCCGGTCTCCAGATAAGCGCCAATGCGACTCACGTGCTGCATCATCTTGGGCTCAGAGCGCCCTTAGCCGAGGTGGGCGTTCGACCCGGGGCTTACGTCTTTCGTCTCCACGACACCGGTGAAGAGATTCATCGATTTGCGCTATCCGATGAGCATGAGAAGCTGCACGGTGCGCCCTATTACCAGCTGCATCGCGCCGATGTTCACACTCTGCTCGCGGCGAAGGTGCTTGAACTCAAGCGTGACGCCATTCGATTGAACTGCCGGGTTATCGCATTCGAAGAAAGCGGCGACAGCGTTAGGCTGCGCTTTGCCGACGGCACAATTGTCCAGGGTGACCTTTTGGTCGGAGCGGATGGTTTGAAGTCAGTCATCTGCCAACAGATCGTCGGCAATGTTCCGGCGACCTACACGGGCGATGCCGCCTGGCGTATTACTGTGCCGCTGGAATGTTTGCCGAAAAACTTCATGGACCAGGTCATGAT
>JBAREU010000316.1:0-1718 GCA_049796515.1 Solirubrobacterales bacterium | reverse complement strand
CGCGAACCCCGTCGCGACCTCTCGCCGGCCGGTCCCAGGGCCGGTCATCAGCACTGAGCGGGTGCCGCGCAACTCCTCCAACAGCTCCCCGTAGGCCTCCTGGTCGGCGCGGCGCAGGGTTCCCGTGCGCAGGTCGGGAGAGGACCGGGCCGGGATCTCCGCCAGGACCTTCACATCTTCTCGGGAGCGGAGATGCCGAGAAGGCCGAGTGAGGCGGCGATCGTCCGCTGGGCCAGCCGACAGAGCCCGAGGCGCGAGCGCTCGACTCCCTCTCCCTCGGCGCCGACCACCTGGCAATCGCGGTAGAAGGCGTGGAAATCCGCGGCGACGGCGGTCGAGTAGGCGCAGATGCGATGCGGAGCGCGCCGCGCCGCCGCCTCGCGAACCTCCTCCGGGAATTCGAGCAGGCGCTTGACCAGATCGCGCTCGGCTGGCTCCAGCGGCGTGCCCGGGGTTGGCGCGCCCGCCTCGCCAGCCTCGCCGCCGGCCTTGCGCAGGATGCTGGCGATCCGCGCGTGCGCGTACTGCACGTAATAGACGGGGTTGTCGCTGGATTCGCGCCGAGCCAGCTCGAGGTCGAGGTCGACGGGGGTGTCGTGGCTGCGCCAGAGCATGAACCAGCGGGCAGCGTCGACGCCGATGTCGTCGACCAGCTCGTCGAGCGAGACGAAGTCGCCGCTGCGCTTCGACATCTGCGCCCGCTCCCCCGATTCGACGATGTGGACGAGCCGCATGATCAGCGCCTCGAGCACCTCCGGGTCGAAGCCCAGGGCGGCGATCGCCGCCCGCAGCCGCGGCGCGTAGCCGTGGTGATCGGCGCCGAGAACGTTGATCAGCCGCTCGAACCCACGCTCCAGCTTGTCGCGGTGGTAGGCGACGTCGGCAGCGAGGTAGGTCGGCTCCCCGTCCGCCCTGATCAGCACCCGATCCTTGTCGTCGCCGAAGTTGGTGCTGCGCAGCCACAGCGCCCCTTCGCTGCGGTAGATGTGGCCGCGCTGCTCGAGCCGCTCCAGCGCCGCTTCGACCTCGCCGCTCGCGTAGAGGCTGCGCTCTGAGAACCAGCCGTCGAAGTGGACGCCGAAACGGTCGAGCGTGGCGCGGACCCCCTCGAGGACCAGCTCGATGCCGCGCCGGCCGACCGCGTCGGCGTCGACGGAATCGACGCTCTCGGAGCGCAGTCGCTCCGCCAGGTCGGTGACGTACTCGCCTTCGTAGCCGTCCTCGGGCGGCTCGCGGCCCTCCATCGCGGCGGCGATCGAGGCGGCGAACCGCTGTACCTGTCCGCCCGCGTCGTTGACGTAGTACTCGCTCTCGACCTCATGCCCAACCGCCTTCAGCAGGCGGACCAGGGCGTCGCCGTAGGCGGCGTGGCGCCCCCCGCCGACGTGGAGGGGGCCAGTCGGGTTGGCGGAGACGTACTCGACCAGGATGCGCTGCGGCGAGGCAACCGGCGCCGGACCGAGGTCCTCGCCAGCCGCATCGAACCGCGCCATCGCCCGCCGGTACCACTCGTCGGAGAGAAAGACGTTGACGAAGCCTGGGCCCGCCACCTCGACCCGGTCGACGCTGTCCTCGGCCGCCAGCTCCCGCTCCAGCTCGACGCTGAGACGTGTCGCCACGTCGCGCGGCGCTTCGCCAAGCGGCGCCGCCAGCAGCATCGCCGCGTTCGAGCTGTAATCGCCGAGCTCCGGCTTCGGCGGGCGGTCCAGGGTGGGCTC
>JBAREU010000315.1:0-9342 GCA_049796515.1 Solirubrobacterales bacterium | reverse complement strand
CCCTCGCCTCGCTCGGGCTGGTGCTCGCGCTGACCGCCGTCTCCGGTGCTCTCGGCCCCCATCTCAGCGGCCTGCTGGCGCCGTTCCCGATCATCACCAGCGTCCTCGCCGTCTTCACCCATGCCCGCGACGGTCTCGCGCAGGTCGTCGTTCTGCTGCGCAACTTCCTCCTCGGCTTCTACGGCTTCGCCACCTTCTGCTTCGTGCTCGCGGCCACTCTGCCCGCGTTGGCAATCGCCGCCGCCTTCGGCCTCGCGACGGCAGCGGCGCTCGCCGTGCAGGCAATAACCCTCCTCCTGCGCTCGCGCCTCCAGCCCGCGCCCTCGACCCCCTAGAGAAAACCTGCATCGCGGCATTCCCGAGCGGGCGTACGTCGAGCTGATCGACACCAGGTGGATCGAGCCTATAGTCGGCCAGAAGACAGTCGCCGGTTACGACGAGAAACTACAACCGGTGCTCGCTCGCAAACCGCTTGAACAAGTGGAGAACAACTACGCCGAAGCCTTTGCTCTTGCATCAATTGTTCGGCCCAATCTCGATAGTCGAATAGAGGAGCAGGCGGTTTGGCCTCCCTGTCTTGGCGAGGCGCCCTCTCCACCTACCGTGGCAGTCGCAAGGACAAGGTAGGCAGGATCATGACCGCTGGCGACCAAAGTTGTCTCCATCCGAGCCACGGGTGTGCGTCATTGTTGTCGCATGGGATTCCGCCACCGTTCCGGATCGCTCTCGCCCTTCACCGCGCTCGCGGTCGCGCTCGGCTTCGCGCTCCTGCTCACCACCGCGGCCGCCCTGGCCGCCCTGCCGCCGTACGGCAACCACGGCCAGGTCGTCACCGCATTCCGCGGTTCCCAGGTGCAAGTGGCGGGGGTAGCCGGCTACGGCGGCGGCAAGATGCTCGTCGCCGGGACCGTCACCAGTGGGGTCGGCACCCCGTCGCGGCACGACGACGACGAGGACTTCCTCGTGGCGCGGTACCTCGCCTCCGGGCGGCTCGACCCGAGCTTCGGAGAGGGAGGGATCGTGCGGACCGATCTCGGGAGCGACGAGCAGGCGACTGACATCAAGGTCGATCCGCTCGGCAAGATCCTGGTGTCCGGATATGAGGACCTCTTCCCACGGGAAGTTAGGGATCAAGAGGCGCTCGTGGCCCGCTACACGGGCGCCGGGCAGCTCGACCGGAGCTTCGGGGACGGAGGGATCGCCAGGGCTGGGAAGGGCGGGGCGCTGGCGGTGGCGTTCGATCGCTCAAGCCACGTCCTCCTCGCAGGCGGGACCGCGCTGGACGCGGCCGACACGGAAAATCCATGGCGGATCGTGCGCCTCACCCACACGGGCGCGCTCGACCCGAGCTTCGGCGGGGGGGACGGTGAAGTCACCGGGTTTGCCGGCGGCCAGAGCAACCTGGCGACGGACCTCACCACCGATCCTCAGGGGCGGGTCGACTTCGCGGTCTGCGGTCAGAGCGCGCAGGCGCCGCCGGTCTTCACGGTTGGCCGGCTCGACAGCGACGGCTCGCTCGACGGCTCCTTCAACGAAGGGGGGACGCTCCGTATCTCTCTCGGTGGAGCTCCGGCCTGCCCCCATGCGATCTTGCGCGACCAGCGGGGCCGCATCGTCGTCGCCGGCAATGCCAAGCACCGGCTGGTCGTGGGGCGCCTGCTGGAGGACGGCACGCTCGACCCCTCCTACGGCAAAGGTGGGATCGCCTCACCTCTCTACTCGCGCTCGAATGTTCGGCTCGGGCGGCTCGCGATCGACGGTCGCAACCGCGTGGTCCTGGCCGGCCGTATCGCCCCGACCTTCAGGCAGATCGTGCGGGGCAGTCACTATCCGGCCCGCATGCTCCTGACGAGGTTGCGTGCCGACGGCAGGCCCGACCGGCGCTTCGGCGGCGACGGCAGCGTCGCCGTCCACTTCGGCAAAGACAAAGCCTGTGATGCCCAAGCGGCCGACGTGACCATCTTCGAGAGCGTCGTCTACGCGGCGGGGACCGTGCTGCCTCACCGCTCGAGCTGCCCGCCCCCGCGCCTGGCGCTGACGCGTTATCCGCCTGGCCCACCTCGCTAGAGGACCAGCGACCGAGGGACGTGGTGGAGGGTTTCCCCACCCGCGACTCAGCACGCTGCGCCTATTCGACGGTTTCACCCTGTGAGAAGGCGGTCACCGGTTACGACGAGAAGCTGCGGCCGCTGCTTGCTCGCAAACCGCTAGAGCAACGCGGAAAACAATTACGCAGAAGCCTTGCTCTTGTAGTAGTCCGCGTTGATCTCGGCGTATTTCGCCCACTCGGCCGGGAGCTGGTCCTCGGCGAAGCAGGCGTCGACCGGGCAGGCCTCGACGCAGGCATCGCAGTCGATGCACTCGTCGGGATCGATGTAGAGCATCTCGACCGAGTCGTAGTCGGGCTCGTCAGGGGTCGGGTGGATGCAATCCACCGGACATACCTCGACGCACGAGTTGTCCTTGGTCCCTATGCACGGCTCGGCGATGACGTAGGTCATTCGAAGCTTTCTCCTGGGTCGACTTTACGGTGCGGGGCGGGACTTCTTCCCCGCCAAGGCACGAGCGGACATTTTATAGGGATGATGTCGCGATGCTGCTGCTCACGGGGGCGACTGGAAGCATTGGTTCACGGCTGCTGCCGCTGCTGCTCGAGCGGGGCGAGGACGTGCGCTGCCTGGTGCGCGAGCCGCGACGGCTCGGCGGGCACCGGGTCGACGTGCAGATCGCCCTCGGAGACCTTGGCGAGATGTCGGATCCCTACCTGGTGCGGCAGGCGCTGCGCGGGGTTGACACGGTGATCCATCTCGCGGCGACGATTCGCGATCAGCCACCGCACCGGATCGAGGAGCTGAACGGGCTGGCGACCGTGCGGCTGCTCCGCGCTGCCGAGCGCAGCGGCGTGGGCCGCTTCGCCTTCTTCAGCGCTCTCAACGCGGCGCCCGCCCAGCGCACCCGTTTCTTCAGGGCGAAGTGGCTGGCCGAGCAGGCAGTCGACTCTTCCCCCCTTGACACGACGATCTTCGCCCCCTCGATCGTCTACGACCACAGCGATCCCTGGGTGACGCTGCTGCGCCGCTTCTCCTTCCTGCCGGTTCTGCCCGTATCCGGCAATGGTCGCGCCCGTTTCCAGCCGATCTGGGCTCGTGACGTAGCCCGCTGCGTGATCGCCGACCTCGATCGGGAGGGCAACCGCCGCCGCTACGAGCTGGCCGGTCCCGAGACCCTCGACTACGACGACATGTCCGATCTCGTAAGCCGCGTCGCCGGTCGCCCCCGGCCTCTGGTCCACGTTCCCCTGCCGCTGATCCGCGCCGGATTACTGGGCATGCGCTCCGTCTTCGGCGAGTCGGTGTTTGCAACCTGGGAGGAGGCCGAGCTGATGGAGGTTCCAATGACGAGCGAGCGTGGCACGGCCGACGCCGAGGAGCTGGGCGTCGAGCCGCGAAGAATGGGCGATGTCTTGGCGGATTCTTAGGCTCGCGGCGGCTCTGGGGTTGCTCCTTGCCGTGCTCTGCGCAGGCCAGGCGCAGGCGCGGACTCTGGTGCCGCCGAAGCCGAGCGTCCTCTTCGGCGTCAGCGACCGCGGCAACGTCGAGGAGTTCAACGAATTCGCCGGCCTGCTCAGCAAGCACCCGGCGCTGCTGGAGACCTTCCACCCGTGGGGGAACAGCCTCAACAAGGCCTACGAACGCTGGCGCGAAACCGGCACGCGGCCGATCCTGCACATCTCGACGATCGACGACCAGACCCTGACCGAGGTGATCACGCCGGCGCAGATCGCGCTTGGCGGCGGCGACGACTACCTGCTGCAGCTCAACGACTTCCTGGCCAAAAAAGGGGTGCTCGCCTATCTGCGGCCGCTCGGCGAGCCCAACCGCTGCCTCAACGCCTGGTCCGCGGTGTACTGCGACGGCAGCCAAAAAGGCGGCGAATACACGACCGGCTGGTACAAGCAGGCCTTCCGTCGCATAGTCGCGATCGTCCGCGGCGGGGACAGCCTCGAAGCGATCAATCTGACCCTGGCCGAAATCGGCCTGCCACCGGTCAACCGCACCAAAGGTCCGCCACCGGTCAGCCTGCCGGAAGCGCCGATCGCGACGATCTGGAGCCCGCTGCCGGGCGGCTCCCCTCGGGTCAAGGGCAACTTCCCCGGCAACTACTGGCCGGGCAGCCGCTGGGTCGACTGGGCCGGAACCGACTTCTACTCGCAGTATCCCGTCTGGAAAGACCTCAACCGCTTCTACGCCGGCAAGCAGTGGCGCCGCAAGCCGATCGCGATTGCCGAGTGGGCGGTCTACGGCGAGGACGAACCGCGCTTCGTCAAACAGCTGGTGGCATGGACGGCAAAGCGCCCCCGCGTCCGGATGTTCGTCTACTACACCGGCTTCGGCCCGGGCGAGAACCCCTACGACCTCCGCCTCTACCCCCGCACGACGAACACTCTCCGTCTCAAGCTGAGGCGGCCCAACTTCCTCCAGTACGCGGAATACAACGCCGGCACCCTGCCCCCGCTGCCACCCCCGCCACCTAAAACCAAACCCCCCATCGCCCCACCGCCAGCCCCAACCTCCTAGCCGCCGACGGGCCTCAAAGCGTCCTATTTGTCCACTTTGAGGCCCGTCGGCGTCGTTGGTTGGGCGAGGAGGCCGCGAATGGTCTCGACGAGGCTCCGGGGTTCACGTTCGATCTGCTCCCAGGTGCATCGCGAGACTCGCCAGCCCGCCAACTGGAGGCGCTGCTCCCGTCGCCTGTCGCTCTGGAACGCGGAATCAGTGTCGTGGTAGCGACGCCCGTCGGCTTCGACGATCAGGCCGGCCTCGCGCCAAAGGAAGTCGGGCCTATAGCGAGCGTTGCCGACGCGCAAAAGCACATTGACCTCGGGCCGCGGTAGCTCAGCTCGCTCGCACATGCGCAGGAACATGCGCTCCATCTCGCTTCGAGTTCGTTTGGTATCGGGATGGATGTCGTCAATCAACATCCGCAAACGAGCCACCCCTCGCCGCCCGCGACTTCGCTTGATCAGGCGGCGGACGGCGCCGTAGTCCAACAGCCGCAGAACCTCTGCCTCGGAGATCGCCTTCCTCAGCTCTCCAATTGGGACCACAGCGGCGAGATCGAGCAGCGTCCGCGGGACAGTCGTGCACGGGATTCCATGCAGCGAGGTCCGATCAGCCGATGCAAGTGAGCCATCCCGATGTGCATCGATGCCACTCGGAATTCGCCCCCGCCGATTCGGCGCAGTCACGTCGATCGACGCCCGTCGATCCTCACGCAGCCCCCACAACGCCGCCGCCGATCGATGCGATAGCACAGCCTCAGGTCCACAAGCAAGCACGGCGGCCAAGCGCTTGCCATTGCCGGAAAGACGTGGATACCGAACTGCGAATACTCCCTCGTGCACGCGATATAGCCGCCCCGCCGCAACGCGCTTTGAGGCGGCGTCCTTGCTGACCCCCAAGCCTCGAAGCTGTTGAAGCGATACCAAGCCGTGCTGTCGTGCGGCGATGCGAGCAATCTCTCCGTCCATCGATCGCCCCCGATTTCGCCGATGGGCCTCAAAGCGTCCTATTTGTCCGCTTTGAGGCCCATCGGCGGGCAGTTGGGGGTGGTGGTGGGGTGGCATGCGCCCGAGCGTGGCTGCTCGTCGCGCGCGGGTGGTGCGCTGATTGGGCCGATTTGGTGCAGACCGTGTGGCAGAAGCCATGAAGGCGAGAGGCCCGGCGGTTGCCGGGCCTCTCGCAAAGTCACTCGCCTGTTGAGACGAGCATACGCCTGGGCAGGCGTGACTACATCATCCCGCCCATGTCCGGCATGCCGCCGCCCGGCATTCCGCCGCCGGCGCCTTCCTTCTCCGGCGGCTCGGCGATGATCGCCTCGGTGACGAGGATGTTCTTGGCGATCGAGGCGGCGTTCTGCAGCGCCGACCGGGTCACCATGGTCGGGTCGATGACGCCGGCTTTGATCAGGTCGCCGTACTCGCCGTTGGCCGCGTTGAGGCCTTCGCCGGCCTTCAGGTCGCGGACCTTGTTGACGACAACCGAGCCCTCCAGGCCGGAGTTCTCGGCGATCTGACGAACCGGCTCCTCCAACGCCCGGTGGACGATGCGCGCCCCGGTCTCCTCGTCGGGGTCATCGAGCTTCTCGGGATCGAGGTCGCTCTGCGCGTTCAGCAGCGCGACGCCGCCACCCGGCACGACTCCCTCCTCGAGCGCCGCCCGGGTCGCCTGCAGGGCGTCCTCGACGCGGTGCTTTTTCTCCTTCATCTCGGTCTCGGTGGCGGCGCCTACCTTGACCACCGCGACACCCCCGGCCAGCTTGGCGAGGCGCTCCTGGAGCTTCTCGCGATCGAAGTCGGAGTCGGTGTTCTCGACTTCCTGCTTGATCTGGTTGATCCGGCCTTTGATGTCCTCGCCGTCGCCGGCACCGTCGATGATCGTCGTCGTGTCCTTGGAGACGACGACGCGGCGCGCCTTGCCGAGCTGGGAGAGCTGCGTGTTCTCCAGTTTGAGGCCCATCTCCTCGGTGATCACCTCGCCGCCGGTGAGGATCGCGATGTCCTCGAGCATCCGCTTGCGGCGGTCGCCGAAGCCCGGCGCTTTGACCGCGACGCCGGTGAAGGTGCCGCGCAGCTTGTTGACGACGAGGGTCGCGAGGCACTCGCCCTCGACGTCCTCGGCGACGATCAGCAGCGGCTTGCCACCCTGCATCACCTGCTCGAGCACCGGCAGGATGTCCCGCACGGAGCCGATTTTCTGGTTGGCGATGAGGATGTAGGGGTCCTCCAGCACCGCCTCCATGCGGTCCTGGTCGGTGACCATGTACGGGGAGATGTAGCCCTTGTCGAACTGCATCCCCTCGGTGAACTCCAGCTCCATGCCGAAGGTCTGGCCCTCCTCGACGTTGACGACGCCGTCTTTGCCGACTTTCTCGATCGCGTCGGCGATCACGTTGCCGATCTCGTCGTCAGCGGCGGAGATGGCGGCGACACGGGCGATCTGCTCCTTGCCGGCGACCTCCTTGGACTGCTTGCCGCGGAGGTTGTCGACCACCTCGTCGACGGCCTTCTCGATGCCGCGACGCAGCGCCAGCGGGTTGGCCCCGGCAGCGACGTTCTTGAGGCCCTGGCGGACGATGATCTGCGCCAGCAGGGTTGCCGTAGTGGTGCCATCGCCGGCGACGTCGTTGGTCGCCGTGGCGACCTCGCGGACGAGCTGGGCGCCCTGGTTCTCGAAGACGTCCTCGACCTCGATCTCGCGGGCGATGGTGACGCCGTCGTTGGTGATCGTCGGCGCGCCGAACTTTTTGTCGAGCACGACGTAGCGACCTTTCGGGCCGAGGGTGACCTTGACCGCGTCGGCGACTGCATCGACGCCCGACTGCAGGGCCCCCCGTGCCTCCTCCTGGTACTTCAGCTCCTTGTGAGCCATCTTGGGTTTCCTTCCTCCTTGGTGTCTCTAAGTCCTGTGGGCGGGTCTAGCCGAGCTTGGCGAGGACGTCCGACTCGCGCAGCACGAGCAGGTCCTCGTCTTCGACGGTGACCTCGGTGCCGCCGTATTTGGAGTAGAGGACCTCGTCGCCCTCGCTCACATCCAGCGGACGGCGACTGCCGTCCTCGTTGATCGCGCCGTCGCCGACGGCGACGACCTTGCCCTTCTGCGGCTTCTCTTTGGCCGTGTCGGGGAGGACGATGCCGCTAGCGGTCGTCTCCTCCTCCTCGATCGGCTTGACGATCAGCCGGTCCCCGAGGGGCTTCAGCTTCATCCGTGGACCTCCGTTATCGGTGGTGATTTACTGGTCAAAGTCGGGAAATCGCGCCTCAGAGCCGTTTTCGCGGTCTCCAGGCGTTGGCACTCTACATAGGCGAGTGCCAGCAGGCGTAAAGATAGCGGGACGGCTCAGCCGCTGGCAAGCAACTTGCAGCCGAGCAGCTCGGCGATGCCCCTGCCGCCATGGGACATCACCCAGTCGTGGTTCCACTCGAAGGCTGGGCGGGCGATCGGCGCCAGCAGGTTCATCCAGGGCTTGGTCGTCGCCACGTTCCACTCGTAGAGGACCGCGGTCACGCCGTCCCGCTCGAAGAGGCGCCAGCGGCCGATCCCGGCCAGCTCGCCGACCGCGTCGGCCTGCAGCAGGTGCGGCCGCTCGACCTGGGTGGTCGTCACCTCGAACTCGACCCGGTAAGGCAGCAGGCTCTTCCAGACCATCCGCGAAACGGCACCGACTCCGCCACCGTCGCCGCCATTCCTTTCCTCGACCGCCTCCACCCCGCGCCACCACTCGGGCCAGCGCGCCTGGTCGTAGATCGCCTCCCAGACCGGGTCGCGTGGCGACCCCAGAAGCCAGGTCGTGAGGAAGGAGTAGTTGGCCACGTGGACTGAGTAGGTAAGAGGGCGCGCGGTCAGTTGTGGCGCGGCGTCTCCCCGTTGCCGAAATGTGCCCCGGGCGGCTCGACGATCTGCGAGAAGCGGATCACGGTGACGATGTCGTCGGGACCCACCGTGCGGCCGTAGATCTGCTCGAGGAACTTGACCTCGTCCTCGAGCCGGCGGAACTCAGGGTTGTCGTGCTCGATGTCGCGCGGCGAGAGGTCGCCGACCTTCTTCACCTCGACGTCGTCGATCACGGCGGCGAAGATTTTCTCGCGCGGGCTGTGGCGGAATCCGACCGTGATCCAGACCACCTGGCCGCGCTCGTACTTGCCGGTCTTGTCGCCGAGCCTGATCGTCGCAGTCTTACGACCCCGCTTCAGCTGGTCGACGAAAACCGTGGAATAGAAGTTGAGCACGTAGATGCCGCCGCGCATGGCGCTGCGAGCGTATCTGACGGCGCCGGGCCTGGTCGGCGGGGACGCTGGTGACGACAGCGCCCGCGATGCGCTGATCGGTCGGTGAAGCGTTTCCATTTCATGGACGTTTGTTCGTTCTCGGGTGTAGGGGAGGAAACAAAGGGTCGATGGGAGTCAGTGATGCCGCCTGCCTTCACCCATGCGACCAATCTCAGCGGCGCGATCGCGGCCTGCGCCGGTTGCCTGCTGCTGTTGCTGCTCGTGACCGCGGCCTCGGCCTCGGCCGCAAGCTGCGCCGGCAAGCACGCCACGATCGTCGGCACGTCAGGCGATGACGTCATCGTCGGCAAGAAGGCCAGCGACGTGATCTACGGCGGCGGCGGGGACGACCGGATCTCGGGCGGACCGAACGGCAACGACCGGATCTGCGGCGGGCCGGGCGACGACTCGATCCACGGCGGGCGCGGCTACGACGCGCTCTACGGCGACGGCGGCGACGACAGGCTCGACGGCGACACCGGCTCGGACCACATCGAGGGCGGCGAGGGCAACGA
>JBAREU010000314.1:0-3035 GCA_049796515.1 Solirubrobacterales bacterium | reverse complement strand
TGCGTCCATGTGACGCATAAGTCGCCAGCCGCCGCCTCAATCCTTCGGCCGACGCTCCTCGGCGACCGGCTCGCCGCTCTCGCCGACGATCGCCTCGGGGGGCCACGGACCGGCCCAGTTGTCGCGGGCGCCGTCGATCGTGATCGTCGTGCCGGAGACGAAGTCGCCGGCCGGCGAGGCGAGGTAGGCGACCAGCCAGGCCATCTCCTCGGCGCGGCCGGCACGGCCGATCGGGATCGAGCGCTCAAGGTTGTCGACGACCACCTGGGGATACTTGGTCAGCAGCGTCTCGGTGGCGAACTGACCGGCGGCGAGGGCGCAGGTCCTGACGCCGAAGCGTGCCCACTCGACCGCCAGCGTCCGCATCATGTTCTCGACCGCGGCGCGCGCCGCCCCCGAGTGGACCATGCCGGGCATGCCGTGATGGGGAGAGAGGGTGACGCTCAACACCTTGCCGCCTCCCTGCGGGATGAACGCCTTCGTCGCAGCCGCGTGGGTCATAAGCCAGGTCCCCTGTACGTTCAGCTCGATCACGGTGCGGAAGCCCTTCGGGCTGATCGACTCCGCCGGGGCGAGGAACTGGCCGCCGGCGTTGTTGACTAGGACGTCGAGCCGCCCGTGGCGCTCGAGCAGGCCGTCGAAGAGGCGCTCGACCGCCTCCTCATCGCGAATGTCCATCGCCTCGTGCTCGAAGGAGCCGGCGAGACCCTCGGCCAGGCCGGCGGTCTCTGCCAGCGGCTCCTCGCGGCGCCCGCAGCCGATCACCACGGCACCGAGGCGGGTCAGCTCCAGCGCAGTCTCGCGCCCGAGGCCACTGCCGGCGCCGGAGACGAGACAGACCTGACCGTCGAGCAAACCGTCCCTGAAGATGCGCGAAGCGCGGCTTTCAGCCATCGTCGGCAGCCTATAGCTGACTTGAACCCGGGTAATGTCAGCGGCGATGAAGGTGCACGTGGAGGCGAAACCGCTGCACGAGCCGCTCGCCGGCGGGACTCCCGGCGCGTCGGTGAGCGTCGAACCACTGCTCGCCGGCTCCGTCACTTGGCCGCGCACGATGATGGAGCGGCCGGGCGGGCGCTTCGAGACCCTGAAGCTGCTGCGTGCGCTGATCACCGGCCAGCCGGCGATGACCGTCCCCTGCCCCGCCTTCCTCATCCGCCATCCGAGTGCCGGCGCGATCCTCGTCGACACCGGCCTGCACCCCTCGGTCGCTACCGACGGCAGGGAGAACTTCGGCCGGATGGGCGCCCGCGTCGGCAACCCCTCCCTCGACACCGGCGCCGACGTTCCCGCCCAGCTGCGCTCGCGCGGGCTCGACCCCGGCGAGATCCCGGTTGTGGTGATGACCCACATGCACCTCGATCACACCTCGGCGATCTCAGAGTTCCCCAGCTCGACCTTCGTCCTCAGCGAGGTCGAGTGGGAGGCGGCGACCGTGGGGCCGAAACCGCTCCTCAACGGCTACCGGCGGGCCCACTTCGACTACGCCTTCGACTACCGCACCGTCGACTTCGATCGCGGCGGGATCGACTCCTACTCGAGCTTCGCCCGCTGCTTCGACCTCTTCGGCGACGGCTCGATCCGGCTTGCCTACACGCCCGGCCACAGCGCCGGCCACATGTCAGTGATCGCCCACCTCGTCGAGCGCGACTTCGTCATCGGCGGCGACGCCACCTACACCGTGGGCCAGCTCGACGGCAGTGCGCCGCTCGCGCCGCGGCCGTTCGACGCGCACAACTACCGCCGTTCGCTGCAGGAGCTGAAGCTGTTCCGCCGCGAGTACCCGGACGCGATCGTCACGCCGGGGCACGATCCGAGCTTCTTCGAGAAGCTCGGTGACCGTTACGAGTAGCGAGCCCCTCATACATCTCGCGCACCTGGCCGAAGACCTCGGTCGCGGCCTCGAGCTGGCGTTCGCGGCTCGGCGCGGAATCGACCGGGAAACTAACCGGCTCACCGAACTGGACTGTGACCCTGGGGAAGCGGAAGCGCTTCCAGCGGCGCACCTTCGCCGAGCCGTAGACGGCGACCGGCACGACCGGCACGCCCGACTCCAGCGCGATGCGGCCGATGCCCGGTTTGGGCTCGCCAAGCTCGTCGCTGCGCGAGCGGCCGCCCTCCGCGTAGACGAGCAACATCCCGCCCTGCTCGAGGATCGTGAAGGCGGTCTTGAAGGCCTCCTCGTCGTGGTGGCCCCGCCGCACCGGGAAGACGCCGCCGTGCTTGTAGATGTAGGTGAGGACGGGTGGGCCGAACATCTGCGATTTCGCCATGAAGCGGACCTGGCGACGCAGGTAGAGGCCGACGAAGAAGTGATCCATCTGACTGAAGTGGTTCGGCGCGAGCAGCAGCGGGCCCGTCTTCGGCACGTTCTCGACGCCGATTGCCCGCACTCGGTAGATCAGCAGCGTCGGCAGGCTGATCAGCAGGCGTACGAGCGGGTAGGTCCAGCCCACTCCCTTGCGCGCCGCCGCGTGGAACTGGTCGAAGTAGGACGCGGGGCGTTCGTCCTTGTAGATCTGTGGCTTGAGGTCGGACATGGAGGGGGCGCCAGCGGAGCCGGCCGTCGTTGTGGGTACCCCCTGCGCGGGGCGCGGTTACGCGCCGCCGGTCGCGACGATCGAGGCGATCACGCCGAGCAGGCCGGCGATGATGGCGCTGCAGAAGATGACCAGCGTGCGCTGCATGCCGTCGAAACGGCTGTTCATCTGATCGAAGCGGGCCTCGGAATGTGTCTCGACCCGCTCGAAGCGTTCATTCATCTCGCCCCGCAGCTCGCGGATCTCGCCCCGCACTTCACGGATCTCGGACCTGGTCTCGGTGCGTTGCACACGCAGGTTGTCGTCGACGCCCTTGAACCCCTCATCGACCTTGCGGTTGAGCTCGTCGAGCCTGTCGTCTGACCACGTCTCTCTCATCGCTGCCTCCATGTTGGCATGCTCGCAGACAGAATGTCGCGTGTGTGTGGCGAATGCAAAATGTCTGCAACGGAACTGGGCCAATTCAGAGGCAGTTCTGGGTCTACGTGACCCAGC
>JBAREU010000313.1:0-5475 GCA_049796515.1 Solirubrobacterales bacterium | reverse complement strand
GCGCGCAGCGGCCCCGCCAGCCGCGCTTCGGCGGCGTCGACGGAGCCCCCCGTCCGTTCGCCGAAGAGCAGCTGTGTCTGCGCCTCGAAGAGGTCGGCGCGGATCGCGTCCGCGGCCTGCCAGGGGGGCTCGGCGCTGGCGGGGGTCGCCGCAAGCAGGGCCGGCGCGAGGACGGCGAGGATTGCGGCGACCCTACGCACTCAGCCTTCCTGCAGCTCCACTTCGAGCTGTTTCGCCGCCTGCGTCACCTGGCCGGCGATCGCCTCCGCTTGGGCTTGCGCCTGGGCGCCGAGCGCGTCCGCTTGCTTGGCGTTGAACTGCTCGCCGTTTGCCTCGCGATCGCGCAGGTCGGCGGCGAAGTCGACCAGGCTCTTCAGCTCCTGGCGCGTCTGCTTGGCCTGTTGGGCGTTCTCCGCCGCGATCGCCGGTTCGATCCCGTCGTAAGTGACGAGGATGCCGCCGAGGATGTCGGCGATGTCCTGCAGGCGCGAGGCGGCGACGAAGGCCTGTTCGGTCGCCCCTTCGCCGGCGACGAAGCGCGAGTTCTTCCAGGCCTCGAAGTACTCGCTCATCGTCGGCGTCATCACGACAATCGAGGTCAGCGCGTCGGAGGCGGTCGGCTCGAACTCCTGCGCGTCTTCGTCGAGGCTCTCCGCCTGACGGACGAATTCGTCGGTAGTTGCCTTGTAGACATTGGCGTCGGGCAGGCCCTCGCCGAACTCGACCTTGCCGCTGCCGTCGACGTCGGGCTCGGTGCCCTTGGCCTGCAGGTCCGGGTTGGTCCCGTAGAGAGCGGTCTCGGTGAGGAAGAAGAGGTTGCCGGGTTGCTTCAGCTTCTCGCCCTGCGGCGTGGTGAGGGTGAAGGAGACGGCGTCTTCGGGCGTCGAGGCGTCCGAGCCGGCGTCGATGTCGACGTCGTACTGGGCGAGCCGCGGCACGCCGGCGACGATGCCCTCCATCTCCTCATATGCCGGGTTGGCGGCGACGAACGCTTCCTTCGATTCGCTGAGGATCTGCTCGACTTCGTCGTCATGCTCGGCGAGCAGCCGGCCGTAGTCGAAGTCGACCGACTCGGCCAGCTCGTAGTACTCGTCGGAGAGCCGCTGCAGCTCTTCGGCCTGTTCGACCAGTTCGGCCGAGTGGTCGGTCAGGTAGGTCTTGACCGGCGCCAGCTGGGCGCTGCCCGTGGCGGCCGTCGTCTCGCCCTCGTCGTCGCTGCCGCAGCCGGCGACGAGCAACGCGCTCAATCCCAGGGCTGCAAGCGCGGCGGCGAAATTCGTCCTCGACTTCCTCAACTGCCTCAAATTCCGTGCCTCCTCGATTAGGGGAGCCTACTTAGGTCTCCCTAAATACATGCGATTCGGGTACCCTAACGAAATCCGAGTGAGAAGGTCGGGCTTAGTGCGGGAGGCGCACGCCTGCCACTCGTGAGAGATGCACCTCCCAGATTTCCTCCAGGAGTCCAAACACAGTGGAGATCTCCGTTCCTAACGTGGCGGCAATCGCAAACCAAACCGCGACCACCCGGGCGTGCCCAGGTGGGCTAGGAGGAAACGGAATGAAAAAGAGGCTTCTGATCGCCGGTCCGGTGGCCGCGATTGCCTCGCTGATACTGCCGGGCGTTGCCTTCGGTGCCGAGACGCCGATCCTGGACACGCCGGAGGCAAGCATCAACGCGATGTGGGTGATCGTTGCCGCCGTGCTGGTGATGTTCATGCAGGCCGGCTTCCTGCTCTTGGAGGTGGGCTTCTCCAGGGCGAAGAACGCCGGAGCGGGGGTCGCGAAGATCCTCGTCAACTTCTCGATCGCCTCGCTCTGCTACTGGGCGGTGGGCTTCGCGCTCGCCTTCGGTGGGCTGGGCGAGATCGCCGGGGATCACGGCTTCTTCCTCAACGTCGGCTCCTCGATCGAAGAAGCCGGCAAGAGCATCCCATTCGTCGAAACGTATTCGATCAGTCCGGCTGCGTTCATGTTCTTCCAGTTCGCCTTCTGCGCGGTTTCGCTGGCGATCGTCTGGGGCGCGACGCTGGAGCGGATCAAGTTCGGCGCCTACATCATCTACGCGATCATCTTCAGCTCCGTCCTCTACCCGGTGCTGAGCCACTGGATCTTCGGCGGTGGCTGGCTGCAGGTCAACGTCGGCATGCAGGACTTCGCCGGCTCGACCGTGGTCCATCTGATCGGCGCGACCGGTGCCCTGGCGGCGCTGCTGTTGCTCGGCCCGCGGCTCGGCAAGTACGGGCAGGACGGCAAACCGCGGGCCATCCCAGGGCACTCGATGCCGATGGTCGGCCTCGGCGTGCTGATCCTCTGGCTCGGCTGGTTCGGCTTCAACCCGGGCTCGACCCTGGGGGCGATCGGCGGTCGCTTCGCCGAGGTGGTCGTGGTGACCAACCTGGCCGCTGCCGCCGGTGTCGTCGCGGCGGTGACGATCATGTACCTCAAAACGAGGACGATCGACATCGGCATGGCCGGCAACGGTGCGATTGCCGGCTTGGTCGGCATCACCGCTCCCTCTGGCTACGTCGAGTTCTGGGCGGCGCCGATCATCGGCGCGGTCGCCGGGGTGATCGTCGTCTTCGGCGTGCTGGCAATCGAGAAGCTGATCGACGACCCGGTCGGCGCGCTCTCGGCGCACGGCTTGGCGGGAGTCTGGGGGACCCTCTCCTGCGGGATCTTCACCTCGCCGCGCTTGGCCGAATTCAACGAAGTCGGCGAGGCGGGTCTCTGGTACAGCGGCTCGTTACACCAGCTCGGCGCCCAGGCGCTCGGCGTCGCGGTGGCGTTCGCCTGCGTGTTCGTCGTCTCCTACGCGGTCTTCTTCCTGATCAAGCAGACGATCGGTCTGCGGGTCTCCTCAGAGGAAGAGGAAGCGGGCCTGGACATCTCCGAGCACGGGATGTATGGGTATCCGGAGCAGTTCATCCCGCAGCCGGAGTACTCGACCGGGCTGCCAAGCACGATGGGTACCGGGGCGGCGATGCCTGCACCTGCCCAGATGACCGCGACCGAGTCGTCGCACTAGGAGGGCTGAGCGCATGAAGAAGATAGAGGCGTTCATCCGCCACGAGGCGTTCGAGCCGATCAGGGCCGAGTTGCTCGAGAAAGGGTTCCCCTCGTTGTCGATTCTCGAGGCCAAGGGCTCGGGCCGGCAGAAGGGAATCGTCGAGCAGTACAGAGGCTCGACCCTGACCGTCAACGTTCGGCCGAAGCTGAAGGTCGAGGTGGTGGTCGAGGACAAAGACAAGCCGCTTGTCGTCGAGACGATCCTCAAGCACGCCCGCACGGGCGAGGTCGGCGACGGCAAGATCTTCGTCCTGCCGGTGGAGGAGGCGATCCGCATCCGCACCGGCGAGGGCGGCGAGCCGGTTCTGCAGGCGCACGAGGACCCGGAGATCCCAGCCTGAGGAAAAGAAGGGGGCGGCGAGAGCCGCCCCCTTCGTCGTTAGCCTCGCTGGTCAATGGCTGACGAACGAATCTCCCTGAGTGAGGCGTCGCGGCGTTCTGGGGTGCCGGCGAGCACTTTGAAACGCTGGGCCGAGGAGAAGATCGTGCCGGTGCGGCGCGGGCGTTGGACCGCGGCAGCTGCCGCCCAGGCCCGGGTGGTGTCGCGGATGCGCGAGCGCGGCCACTCGCTGGAGGAGCTCAAGCGGGCGGGGCGCGAGGGCCGCCTCGCCTTCGGCTTCGTCGAGGAGCTTTTCCCCGCCGCCGAGGAGCGGGTGAGCGTGGAGGAGGTGGCGCGCGAGACCGGCCTCGAGCCGGAGCTGATCGAGCGCATCCTGGTCATCCTCGGCACGCCGCTCGGGCGCGAGCGCCTGCTCGGGCCCGAGGATGTCAAGGCCCTGCGCCACTGCGCCCGCGTGCTGGCCGCCGGCTTTCCCCTGGTCGCCTTCCTGCAGCTCGTCCGCGTCTATGTCCAGTCGCTGCGGCGGATCGCCGACGCCGAGGTACGTCTCTTCCATCTCTACGTGCACGAGCCGATGATCCGCGACGCGCTGCCCGAGCTCGAGATCGCCGAGGAGATGGGGGAGATGGCCGCCGACATCCTGCCGCTGGCGACGCCGCTGACCGAGTACCTGCACACCCGTTACCTGCGCTACTTCATGGAACAGGACGTCGTCGGCCACATGGAGACCGACCTCGACTCGGCTGCTGCCCACCTCGGCCAGGTCCCGGTCACGCTCTGCTTCATCGACCTCACCGGCTTCACCCGCTACACCGAGGAGGAGGGAGACCTGGAGGCGCTCGACGTGGTCGAGAACTTCGTCGAAACGGTCGAGGCGACCCTGCCACCGGAGGCGACGGTGGTGAAGACGATCGGCGACGAGGTGATGGTCGTCTCGCCCGACCCCACCTCGCTGACCGAGTGGGCGGTCGGCCTGCTCGACCGCTTCCCCAAACGTCCCCGCCCGCGGGTCGGGATCCACTACGCGAACGCGGTCTACCGCGACGGCGACTACTTCGGCACCCACGTCAACCTCGTCCACCGCATCATCGACCGCGCCCAGGCGGGCGAGGTCCTGGTCACCGACCGCGTAACCGGCTCCCTGGAGGAACGCGGCCTCACCTGCGAGCCAATCGGCGAGGTCGACCTCAAGGGCTTCCCCGTAGCCACCCCCCTATACATAGTCCGCCTCGCCTCGCCTTGACCCATCCTGGCAGGGGTTCCGCTTAACTTTTTACAAGACGCTCCACCCCTACCAGGATGGGTCGATGGAGAACCAAGCTGAAGCCATGTTCAAGTCAGTGCGCAAGGGGGGGTTGCTACCCCTTGGGTCCCAGCTGGTGGCGATGCTGTCTGGTGGCAGGGACTCGGTCTGTCTGGTGGACCTTGCGGTGCGGCTGCTCGGCGCCGGCGAGGTGACGGCGCTGCATATCAACTACGGGTTGCGCGACGACTCCGACTCAGACGAGGAGCACTGCGCGGCGCTCTGCGAGCGGCTCGGGGTGCGGTTGGAGATCGAGCGTCCGCGTCGTCCCGAGGGTCCTGGCAACTTGCAGGCCTGGGCTCGCGATACCCGCTACGCCGCAGCCGCCCGGTTGACGCTTGAGGCGGACGGCCTGATCGCCACCGGACACACCGCCGACGACCAGGTCGAGACGATCCTCTACCGACTCGCCTCCTCGCCCAGCCGTCGCGCCCTGCTCGGGATGCGACCCCGCGACGGCAAGCTGGTGCGGCCGCTGCTCGGCTTCACCCGCGCCCAGACCACCGCCTACTGCGAGGAGCGGCGCCTCGCCTGGCGCGACGACCCGAGCAACGAGGAGCTCTCCTATGCCCGCAACCGCGTGCGTCACGGGCTCGCCGAGGCGCTGGCCGACGTCCACCCGGCCGCGGCGCAGAACGTCCTGCGCACGGCGGAGTTGCTGCGCGACGAGGCCGAGGTCCTCGACGCGCTGGTAGCCGCCGAGCTCGACGGCTCCAACGGCTCCCCCCGCAACACGATCGAGCTCGCCCGCCTCGCCGAGTTGCCC
>JBAREU010000312.1:0-1537 GCA_049796515.1 Solirubrobacterales bacterium | reverse complement strand
AACTCAACCTTCCATCGGCGATCGGAGTTCGTGTGCCTCATCCAAAGCTCAAGGATCCCAAGTTCGGTGACGACGGGGCTGACGAGGACCGGCACCGCCTGCCCCGCCGGGACGTCCTGTGCCGGGATTGCGACTTCGAGCACGCCAGCGTCGTCAAGTTCACGCTCTGCGTCGGGAAGTATCTGTCCCGGCGTATCGCCACTTCGTACCGAGGAAGAGAAAAACCGAAACTCCGCCGTGC
Organism: Solirubrobacterales bacterium; assembly: GCA_049796515.1. Lineage (GTDB taxonomy): Bacteria > Actinomycetota > Thermoleophilia > Solirubrobacterales > 70-9 > VRUE01. The sequence continues at coordinate 1,296 of JBAREU010000312.1, read as the reverse complement.
GGCCGGTGACTAGGCCGAACTCGCGTCCTTCGATCAGCAATTCCGTGCCTTCCTGCATCCCCTGCGGGACAACGCACAATGCCTTCAGCGGCGGCTTGTAGCCCGGAATGGCGGGCATCGACGTTTCCAGGCCGATGTAATAGGAGCGCGCCGCGCCGGCCTTGATGCGCATGCCCTTGCCAGTGGCGCGCAGACGTCCGTAGATCGCGCCGCCCCGTGCGACGGCGAGGTCCGGTTCGAAGCCCTGCAATTCGCGAACTGGCTGGTCCCCATTCCAGGACGCCAGCAGATCAAGCACCCGGGCCCGGATTGGCGCGGCCTTGAAAACGCCCCCATTGAACAAGACCGCGGTCGGCATCAGCATCTGCGTGCCAGCCGATGCTCCCACCAGAGCGGCAAGCTTTTCGCTTGCCTTCACGTTCTGCAGGCTCTGAGCGAGAAACCGGGCGATATGCTTGCTGACGACCGGATCGGAAGCAAAGGGCAGACCGAATTCCTGCAGCCCTCCAGTACGGCTGTCGCGCGGCAGGTCGTCAACGTTGGTTCTGGCGAAAAATCCGTCGACAACAACTTGCTCCAGCGTCTCGCGATCGAGAGTCGTTGAGACAGTCTTGGCAAGTAGGCTGGAGCCGCGCGAGGGGACCGCGATTGGCGCCTGCGCCAGCCCGCCATCATCAAACAGGACGATCTTAGATTTGGAGGCGGCATGCACGAGCGCCAGGAACTGCCAGGAGTCCAGCCGTTTGCCCGCGGCCTCAAGCTTGGCGTTCAGCGCATATGCGAGCGCCAAATCCATATTGTCGCCACCTAGTAGAATGTGCTCGCCGACGCTGACACGCTCAAGTTCCAGTCGGCCTTCGACATCTGTGACCGCGATCAAGCTGAAATCGGCTGTCCCGCCACCGACATCGCAGACCAGCACGATATCGCCATCAGCAATCAGGTTTCGCCATTCTGTGCGCGTCTGGGCCATCCAGGCGTAGAATGCAGCCTGCGGCTCCTCCAGCAATGTGACGTCCCCAAGCCCCGCAGCCTTGGCGGCCTCGGCGGTGAGGCTTCTTGCGACCTCATCGAACGAGGCAGGAACGGTTACAACGATCTCGCCTTCCGAGAGGACACAATCCCTCCCTTGCGCCCGCTCGGAGTGCAGGAATGCGTCCCTGAGATGTTGGAGGTAAAGGCGTGAGCATTCGAATGGCGAGAGCTTCTCTTCCGCGATGTCGGATCGCCAGGGCAGGATCCGCTGCTTCGGATCGATATGCGGGTTGGACAGCCAGGATTTGGCGGAGGTCGCGA
>JBAREU010000311.1:0-2348 GCA_049796515.1 Solirubrobacterales bacterium | reverse complement strand
GTGCCGTCGCTCAGAGGCCAATACGGACTCCGGAGCGACGGCACGTCCAAGCGTGGGACGGTTGGCGGTGTCGGAGAGGACACGAGTCGCCGCGGGGGTCGCGCCCTGGCGCTCGTGGGCGGCCTCGATTAACTCGCCGGCGCTCGCGTAGCGCTGTGCGGGATCGGCGGCGACGGCGCGTTCGATCACGGCGTCCAAGCCCTGCGGCATCTCGGGCTCGGCCTCGCCTTCGCGCCGCCCGAAGGGAACGACTCCGGTCAAAGACTCGTAGAGGACACAGCCGAGCGAGTAGACGTCGGCGGCTGGGCCGACCTGATCGCCGCGCCACTGCTCGGGAGACATGTATTCGACGGTGCCGACGACCGAGGTACCGCTGAGGACGCCACTGTCGCCGAGCGCCTTGGCTAGGCCGAAGTCGGTCAGGTAGGCACGGTCGCCTTCGAGCAGGATGTTGTGCGGCTTGACGTCGCGGTGGACGATGCCGGCGGCGTGGGCAGCGTCGAGCGCGTCAGCGACCTGGCCGAGCAGCGCGACCGCCTCGGCGGGTTGCAACGGCCCGTCCGACGCGATCCGCTTCTTCAGGTCACCGCCACCGATCAGCCGCATCGCGACGATCAGCTCGCCGTCCTCCTCACGCGCGTCGTAGACGGGGACGACAGCCGGATGGTCGAGGCGGGCGGCGAGGCGGGACTCACGCAGGAAGCGGTCGCGGAACCCCTGGTCGCCGGCGAACTGCCTGGCGATCACCTTCAGGGCGACCGGCCGGTCGAGGGCGAGGTGCGTCGCTCGGTAGACGACCCCCATCCCGCCCCGCGCGATCAGCGCGTCGAGGCGGTAGCCAGCAAGGGTCGAACCAATGGCCGGATCGTCTGGCACACGGCGGTTATACCGCCGCCGCTGGCGGACGTGCCGGTGATTGTGCACCCATATGGGCGGTTAATCACCGGCACGTCCTGTCGGCTGGCGATCGGCTACCCCTTGCGGGGCACCGGCTGCCATGCGATGACCGGACCGATCACCGTGCCGTCTTTTTCGGAGGCCTCGAAGCCTTCCGCCAGCTCGGTTTGGCGGCGGCTGGAGACATCGATCGCCACCAGCGACTGCTGGTCCTCGGCCGCAACGAAGGCGGCGACCCTGCGCCCATCCGAGGAGAAGACGCCGTTGGTCTCCGAGCCGTCGGGGAGCTGGGCGAGCTTGCGCGCCTTGCCGGGACCGATCCGCTTCGACCAAAGCCCCTGGTCACGACGGAACAGCAGGGTGTGGCCGCTCGGCGAGACGTCTTCGACGTAGGCGGAGCCGACACCGGCAACCAGCGCCTTCACCTTCGTGCCATTGCGGCGCATCGTGTAGACGTCGGCGTAGGCCGCCGGGCCTGCAGCGCTCTCGCCGCGGCTGAAGAGGATGCCGCCGGCGAAGTAGCGCGGCTTGAACTCGTCGACGCCGCCAGTCCGGGTCAACCGGGCGAGGCCTGCCCCAGACGGACGGATCGAGTAGAGGTCCTCCGCCGTGCTGGGAGCGCTGCCGCTGCCGCGGACGAAGACGATCGCGCGACCGTCGGGGGAGAAATCGGCCTGATGGTCGTCATCCGGACCGCTGGTCAGCGCCCGCAGGCCGCTGCCCAGGACCCTGACTGCATAGAGGTCCGCCGCGCTGCCCGCCGAGGCGCGGCGCTCGAAGACGACTCGCGTGCCGTCCGGTGAGACGATCGGGGCCGAGTCGAGCGTCGCCCCGCTGGTCAACCGCCGCTGGCCGGAGCCATCGGGGCGAACCGAGTAGAGATCCCCACCGCGGACGAAGGCGATCGTACGGCCATCGGGCGAGAAGGCCGGTTCGGTGTCGGTCGGGTCTTCGGTGAGCTGGTTCAGGTGTCCGGCTTTGACCGCGAAGAGGCCGCCTTTGGCGACGCCTTCGACCGTCGTCGATTTGGAATAGACGACGGCGCGCGGCGATGCCGCCAAAGCTGCGGTTGCCGAGACGGCAAGCGCGAGCAGGGCGACGACGGAGATGAGTAGTGATCGGTGGCGCATGGCATTTCCTTTCGATCGGTTGGACTTGGAACTGCTCCACCGATCCTGCGCGAGCAAAGCGAGCGCGCCAACGACACCCGCGCCCCGCAGCGAGCCACGTTTGGCTCGGTCCGGGTCACGGCGAGCTTTCGATTTCCCGCCTATTACGCGGGTAAGTGAAAGCTCGACCTAGGTCAGCGATCCAGGCCGAGCTCGATCACTCGTGCCGCTATCAAGCGGGGGCGCTCGCGGCCGGCGTCGCCCGGTACGTCCAGCTTGGCGGCGAGGGCGTCGAGGCGGCGCTGGGCGGTGCGCTCGCTGACGTGAAGCGCCTCGGCGATC
>JBAREU010000310.1:0-2398 GCA_049796515.1 Solirubrobacterales bacterium | reverse complement strand
GGCCTACACCGTCAGCGTCTCGCTGCTGCGGGTCGGGCTGACCAGCGAGCTGCGCCTTGAGCTGAACAAACAGAACGGAACTTGGCTAGTGACGGACGTGCGGGGATGATGCAGCGATTGGGAGGGGCCTTGGTGGGGGTCGTGCTGGTACTGGCGTTCGCGGCACCTGCTGCATTCGCCCAGGAACCGGCCGAGCCGACGGCGCCGCCGGTCGAGGAAGCCGCGAGCGACGACACGGCCGCAAGCCAGACCGAAGCGCCCGCCCCCCAGCCGTCCCTGCAGCAGGGCGACCCGCTGGCGGCGCCCCCGCCGCCACCCAAGTCGAGCAACGGCGATGGCGGGGTCGCGGCGAAGCCCAAACCCGAGCCGGCGCCACAAGCCGAGGCTGAGCCCGAACCGGAAGAGGGCGCCGGCGGTACCGCGCCCTCCGTGCCTCCCTCCTTCTCGGTCCCCCTCCTCCCCGGCTCCAGCTGCGCGCCCTCGGGCGTGCCGGCCGTGCTCGTGCCGATCTACCAGCGCGCGTCGACCGCCTACTCGCTCGGGCCACAGGGGCCCAGCGTGCTGGCCGCGATCAACGGGATCGAGACGGCGTTTGGCACCAACCTCAACGTCTCCTCGGCCGGCGCGGTCGGCTGGATGCAGTTCATGCCGGAAACCTGGGCCGGCTACGGCGTCGACGCCAACGGCGACGGCGTCGCCGACCCCTACGACCCCGAAGACGCGATCTTCGCCGCCGCCAACTACCTGCGCGCCTCCGGCGCCCCGGACGATTGGTACAACGCCGTCTTCGCCTACAACCACGCTGACTGGTACGTCGCCGAGGTGCTCGCCAACGCGCAGTGCTACGGGCAGCTTGGCGGCGCGGTTGCCGGCGTCTTCGAACTGACGCCGAAGCTGAAGGTGCTGAGCTGCAACACCGCGAAGGCCTGGCGCAAACGGGTGCCGGCGGAGTACCTCAACGCCTTCGAGAGCGCCGCCGGCCGCTACGACCTCGGCCGCCGCGGCGTCTGGGCGCTGGCCGCCGTCGCGCGTCTTGAGTCGGACTTCGGCCGCGGGATGTCGAAAGCGGAACTGCGCCGCCGGGGCGCGCTCGGCCTGGTCGGCGATGAGTGGAAACGCTATGCCGTCGACGGCGACGGCGACGGGCGCATCCGCCACGACGATCCTGCCGACTCCGCGGCCACGTTGGCGCGGCTGATCTGGTCGCAGGGCGGCCTGCGGGCGGGGCTGTTCGAGCACAACCACGCCAAGTGGTACGTCGATGCGGTGCTCGCCGACGCCGAGCGGATCGAAGGCGAGTGCGAGACGAGCACCGTCGACTGGGCGCTGTCGCTGCCCAATGCCGTGCTCGCCCCGATCAAGTGGGAGAACCTCACTCTCTCCAACGAGCTGGAGCAGCAGGACCTCGAGAGCGGCGCGATCGACCCGCGCATCGTCGGCCTGCTCGGCGCGATCACCCAGTCGCATCAGGTCACGATCTCCTCGCTGCGCTCCGACCACTCGATGTACACGGCCGATGGCGGCATCTCTAATCACTACTACGGCCGGGCGATGGACATCGCCGCGGTCGACGGCGTCTCCTGCACCGACACCAGCCCAACGGCTCCCTGTGCGGCTTTGGCGACGACGCTTTCCCAACTGCCAGCACCAGCGATGCCCACCGAGCTCATCTACTGCTTCGACGTCGACGGGCCGGGTCCAGCCTTTGCAAGGTCGGACCATTGCGATCACGTACACGCTGGGTACGACGGGTAGGGTCGGGGTCCCGCTCTGGGAACCCGCCCTGGTAGCAGCGCCCGGTTCGGTAGCGGCGGCGGGCTCACAAGTTCCCAGAGAGGGACCCCGACCCCCTTCCGCAGCAAGCCTGCATGACGTAGGCTCGAAGCTCCCCGCCTGAGAGGAGATTTCCATGCCTACTTATGTGATGCTGACCAACTTGACCGCCGAGGGTGTTCGGACGTTGAAGAACAATCCCGGACGGGTGGCTGAGGTGAATAAAGAGGTTGAACAGATCGGGGCTAAAGTGCAGGCTCAGTACGCGACGCTGGGGCAATATGACTTCGTGACCATTGTCGAGGCGCCTGACGAGAAGACTATGGCGAAGGTGTCCGTGGAGCTGGGGTCGCGCGGGACTATGACCAGCCAGACGCTGGCGGCTATGCCAGCCGACGAGCTGTCTGATTCGCTTTAGGTCGCACGCTTGAAGGTCCTGGTCGTAGGAGGAGGTGGGCGCGAGCACGCGATGGTGCGGGCGTTCGCGCGTTCGTCCCGCTCTCCCGAATTGCTCTGCGCGCCGGGAAATGCTGGCATCGCGGCCGATGCCGAGTGCCTGGCCGGGATCGATGCCGGCGATGTCGAGGCGATCGTCGCCGTGGCGCGCGAGCGCGCGGTCGACCTG
>JBAREU010000309.1:0-2842 GCA_049796515.1 Solirubrobacterales bacterium | reverse complement strand
GCGGGACGATCTCGCCGAGCTGGTGCGACGCGAGCGGCTGACTCGCGACGAGGCGCGGCCCGACGCGGTGCGGCGGCGGCACGAGGCGGGTGGCAGGACGGCGCGGGAGAACATCGAGGACCTGGTCGATGCCGGCAGCTTCGTCGAGTACAGTCGCTTCGCCGTCGCCGCGCAGCGCGGGCGGCGCGAGTTGGAGGATTTGATCGCGCGCACGCCGGCTGACGGGCTGGTTGGCGGTACGGCGCGGATCAACGGCGAGCTGTTCGGCGAACGCGGAGCTTGTGCCGTGCTCTCCTACGACTACACGGTGTTGGCCGGTACCCAGGGCGCCCTCGGCCATCGTAAGAAGGACCGTCTCTTCGAGCTGATCGAGCGGATGCAGTTGCCGACGGTGCTCTTCGCCGAGGGCGGCGGTGGGCGCCCGGGCGACACCGACTACCCGGTCGTCTCGGCACTCGACACGCGAGCCTTCGCGCTCTGGGCACGGCTCTCGGGGCGGGTGCCGCGGATCGCCGTCATCGCCGGGCGCTGCTTTGCCGGCAACGCCGTACTTGCCGGTTGCTCGGATCTGATCGTCGCGACGGAGAACGTCTCGCTCGGCATGGGCGGCCCGGCGATGATCGAGGGCGGCGGCTTGGGCAGGGTCGATCCCGACGAGGTCGGCCCACTCGCGATGCAGGAGCGCAACGGCGTCATCGACGTTGCGGTGGCCGACGAGGCGGCGGCGACTGCCGCCGCGAAACGTCTCCTCGCCTACTTCCAGGGTTCGACCCCGCCCGGCCCCGAACCCGACCAGTCCCAGCTCAGGACCATGGTTCCCGAGCGCGAGCGCCGCGCCTACCGAGTCGCACCCGTGATCGAGACGCTCGCCGACGCCGGCTCGGTCACCTTCCTGCGCGAGCGCTTCGCGCCGGAGATGGTGACCGCGTTGGGCCGGATCGAGGGACGCCCGCTCGGTTTCATCGCCAACGACACGCGGCACATGGCCGGGGCGATCACCAGCGATGCCGCCGAGAAGGCATCGCGCTTCCTGCGGCTTTGTGAGGCGTTTGGCCTGCCGGTCGTCTCTCTGATCGATACGCCCGGATTCATGGTCGGCCCCGAGGCCGAGGCGACCGGCCTGGTCCGTCGTGCCTCGCAGCTGCTGGTCGACGGCGCCGCCCTGCGGGTGCCGCTTGTCGCAGTCGTTCTGCGGCGCGGTTACGGCCTCGGCGCCCAGGCGATGGCCGGCGGCAGCCTGCATGAGCCGCTGCTGACGATTGCCTGGCCGATGGCGCACCTCGGGCCGATGGGCCTCGAGGGGGCGGTGAAGCTGGCGCTGCGCAAGGAGCTCGAGGCGATCGAGGACGAGGAGGCGCGAGCACAGCGGGTGCGCGACCTGACCGCCGCCGCGGAGCGCAACGCGAAGGCCCTCAACGCCGCCACCCTCTTCGAGCTCGACGACGTCGTCGACCCTGCGCAGACCCGCTCGCTGATTGCCCTCACCCTTGCCGCCGCGGCGGTCTAGACGTCGAGTTCGACCCAGATCGCGGCGTGGTCCGAGGCCGACTGTTTCAGTTCGGTCAGCGTTGGCAGCATCTTCTCGTCGTTCCCCAGGTTGGCCTTCTCCCAGATGCCTCGGCGGTTCACCCCACCGGCCCTGAACGCCTCGAAGAGGAAGGGGGAGAGCAGCAGGTAGTCGATCCGATCGCCCGTCCAGTGGGTGCCCGCGCCGTCGCCCCACTCGAAGTCCTCATGGTCCCCAGCGTCCTTCAGGTCGGTATTGGCGAGCAGCGGCAAGAGCGGTTTGCTCCCTGGCGTGTCGTTGAGGTCGCCGGCGATCACGATCGAGTCCCAGCCTTCCCGGCGTCGCTCGGCGTAGATTTCGGCCACCCGTTGGGCCTGTTGCCTGCGCTTCTCGCCGCCGCCGCCGATCTTCGACTTGAAGTGGTTGACCATCAGCAGGAGCGTGCCGCCGCCGAGCGTCGGGATCTCGAACTCGGGGCAGTCACGGCTGAAGATCGTGCTGCCGCCCCTCTCGTCGTCGACGTGGCTGAGAGCTCGCCCGATCGGGAAGCCGTCCTTGGTCATCACGCCGACGTCGATCCCACGCTCGTCGTTGCCGTCGATGAGCATCGCGTGCCCGAACCGCCAGGGATCTTTTTCGCCCTTGGTCACTTTCCACAGGACGTATTCGTTGAACCGCTCCAGGGCCAGGCGATCCTCCGCCTCGACCACCGCGAGCACGTCCGGATCGACGTCGGCGATTATCGCGGCGGTGTTCTCGGTGGCGGTGGAGTCCACCGCCTCCTTCGTCAGCTCGACCCAACCGATCCAATCCGAACGGCCCTTTGCGACGACCTTGCTTGGTCCGTCGAGCAGCCTGCCCCGAATCTCACGCAGCACGGCAAACTCGACTTTGTCCTCATCGTCCCGCTTGGGGGTCAGCTTGCCCAGCAGCTCGACGATTTTCTCCTCGCTGCCCCGGTAGGAGTCCTGCTCGAGCAGCTGGGTGAGCAGCGAATACGCTTCGAGGATCTCGTTGTTGGCTTTTTGCGTCCGCGGATCGAAGAACGCCTTCGGCCGCCGGAACATATTCTCGATGTTGTAGGAAGCGATTTTGATCGGCATGGTCGCCGATCCTTGCTCAACGGCTTGCCTTATCGCATTAAGTTTTGCCGGCTAATCAAAACTCCTACGTTTATGCGTTGCACCGTTGTGGTCGGGTCCCAGGTGGCGGTGCAGGAAGGCGATCTCATCGGCGACGACTGCCTCGTGCTCCGGGCCGTCGTAGATGTCGAAGTGATCGACGCCGGGGTAGGTGCGCAGCTCGCCGAACGGGGCGCGCCGCGCGGCGGCGATC
>JBAREU010000308.1:0-3248 GCA_049796515.1 Solirubrobacterales bacterium | reverse complement strand
GGCCGGCGGTGCCGAGCACGAGCTGCCCGTCGGCGAAGCGGGCGAGCGGGCGCTGGCCCTGCTGCAGGGCAGGGATGGCTGATTCCGCACCGTTCGGTCGCGGCCGCATCCGCCGCCTCTTCGGGCTCGACCGCAGCGGTCCACCGCCACGACAGACGCGGGAGGGTGAACCGCTCAATCCCTGGACGCTTCCCAACCTGGTCGGCTACCTGCGCCTGGCGGGGCTGCCGGTTTTCCTCTACCTCGCCTTCGAGTCTGGCGACGGTCGCAGCGTCGCCTCGGCGGCGCTCTTCTGGCTGATCGCCGCGGGCGACTATCTCGACGGCTTCCTCGCCCGGGTCACCGGCCAGTACAGCCGCCTCGGAGCGATGCTCGACCCGCTGATCGACCGGCTCACGATCCTCTCCGGCGCCGCCGTCTGCTGGCACTTCGAGCTGCTGCCACGCTGGGCGCTGGCGCTGCTCGTCGCGCGCGAGCTGGCGATGCTCGCGCTGGCGCAGTACGGGCTGCGTCACGGGGTCGAGATCACGGTCAACTGGCCGGGCAGGATCTCGGTCTTCCCGATCATGGGCGGCATCTTCTTCGCCCTCGTCTTCGCCGGCTGGGTGCCGGCGGCGCTGCTGATCGTCGGCGTTGCCCTGGCGATCATCGCCACCGCCCTCTACGCGCGAACGGGCCTGCGTGAGGTGCGCGAACGCAAGACGCAAGCTGACGCCCAGGCTCGATAAACCTTCAACCTACAGTTGACCCTTTGGCCAAGCGACCTATAATCCGATCGCAGCGGCCAACGGAGGCGAAGGTCTCACAATTCAAGGAGCGAGATGGAGGACACCTTTCCCGATCTCGGTTCGCTCAGCGACGAAGAGCTGAAGGACCTGATCGACAAGCTGACCACCGAGGAGAACGAGATCTCCTACAAGCGCCGGGTTCTGCACGGCAAGATCGACATCTTGCGCGCCGAGCTGGTCAACCGGCTGCGCCAGAAGCACGAAAGCGGCGAGTCGGTGATTTCCGGCGACGACGTCGCGCAGCTCACCGACATCCTCGCCGGCAAGGCGCAGCAGCAGCCGCCGGAGGGTGGCGCGGCGGCCTGACGCCGGAGCAGGTCCGATGGCCATCCACTGTCCCGAGTGCGGTTTCGTCAACCCCGAGGGGGCGAACTACTGCCAGAAGTGCGGCGCCTACCTCGGCGGGCCCAAAGACGGCGACGACGAGCCGACGACGATGACCTACACGGTCGACGACACCGGCGAGATGCAGCCGATCGACATCGACCAGGTGCTCGAGGCCAGCGGAGCCGCGCTGGTGATCCGCTCTGGTGGCGGGCGAGCGGGGGAGAGCTTCACCGTGACCGAGGACCGGGTCAGCATCGGACGCAGCCCCGACGCTGGGGTCTTCCTCGACGACGTCACCGTCTCCCGCAACCACGCGCTGCTGGTCCGCCGCCGCGACGGCCTCTACATCGACGACCTCGGCTCACTCAACGGCACCTACGTCAATCGCCGCCGGATCGAGTCGCACCGGCTCGCCGACGGCGACGAGATCCAGGTCGGCAAGTACAAGCTCAGCTACCTGGAGAAGTAGGGGGACCCCGTGGCAGTCTCCGAGCAACAGCAGCAGTCCCGCCAGCGCGACTCGCGGCCGCGCAAGGCGCTGACGATCGGGGCCGTCTGCAAGATCCTCGAGAACGAGTTCGACGACATCTCGATCTCGAAGATCCGCTACCTGGAGGACCAGAAGCTGCTGACGCCCCGCCGAACCCAGGGGGGGTACCGCCTCTACAGCCAGTCCGATGTCGAGCGACTGCGGACGATCCTGCGTCTGCAACGCGACGAGTTCCTGCCGCTGCGGGTAATCCGCCAGGAGCTGGCCGCCGGCGGCGACCTCGATTTCGGCGGTGGTGGTGGTGCCGAGCGCCGTCCGGCCGCCGGGGCCGTACGTCGCGCGATCCTGGTCAACACCTCGAGCGCCTACCTGACGCTGGACGAGGTGATCGAGGAGACCGGCGCCCGCGCCGAGCTGATCGCCGAGCTCGAGAACTTCGGCATCGTCCAGCCCGAGAAGCGCGACGGCAAGACCGTCTATGACGAGACCGACCGTGAGATCGTCCGCGCCGCCAACGAGCTCTCCCGGGTCGGCGTCGGCGCCCGCAACCTGCGCGTCTTCCGCTCCTCCGCCGACCGCGAGGCCAACCTGCTGGAAGCGCTGCTCGGCCCCTCGCTGCGCTCGCGCAACCCGGAGCGGCGCAAGGAGGCATTGGAGAGCCTGGAGAGCCTGGCGGCGACCGTCAGCCACCTGAAGCACTTGTTGCTGGTCAGAGACCTGCGGCGTCTCGCCGGAGACTGAGCGGCCCACCCGGTGCCCCGCGTAACCCGTCGACGGACGATCGCGGCCCCCGTGGGCGAGGTCTGGGAGCTCGTCTCCGATCCCTACAGCCTGCCCCGCTGGTGGCCGCGGACGAGCCGGGTCGAGAGCGTCGACCGCAAGCCAGGCGGCAAGCGCAGCCAGTGGACCAAGGTGCTGGAGACGGCGGAGGGCCGCGGCGTCCGCGCCGACTACCGTTGCCTCAGCTCGGCCGAGGGCGAGCGCTACGTCTGGGAGCAGCAACTCGCCGACAGCCCCTTCGAGCGCCACCTGCGCCGCTCGGTGGTCGCGATCGAGCTGCGGACGGATGACGGCGGCACCGAGGTCAGGCTCAGCTCCGAGCAGAAGCTGCGCGGCATGTCGAGGCTTGGCTCACCGCTGATGCGCGGCGGCCAGCGCAAGATCCTCGACCAGGCACTTGACGGGATCGAGCAGGCGCTGACGTGAAGCCCCACAGAGACTCGAAGTGGTGGGGTTGGGGAGATCCAGCGATCGAACCCGAGCTCGACGGCGAGGCGCTGGCGACGTTACGCGAGCGGGTGGGGGAGCTGGAGTCCTGGCCCTTGGCGGCCGAGCTCGATCGCTTCGAGTTGCCCGCGGCCGAGGCCCTGCCGCCGGCCTTGGTCGAGGCGGTCGGCGAGGCGAACGTCTTCACCTCGACCGAGGACCGTGTGCGCCACGCAACCGGCTGTGGCTACGCCGACCTGGCGCGACTGCGTGGCGGCCACCTCGATGCCGCGCCCGACGCGGTTCTGCTGCCGCCCGACGCGGACGCGGTGCGGCGCGTGCTCGAGATCTGCGCTGCGGAGGGCGTCGCGGTCGTCCCCTTCGGCGGCGGCACCAGCGTGGTCGGCGGGATCGAGCCGCTGCGCGGCGGGCATGAG
>JBAREU010000307.1:0-2043 GCA_049796515.1 Solirubrobacterales bacterium | reverse complement strand
GTATCGGCGGTGAAGAACTTTCGGTTTCATGAGAGTCCCCTGCGAGTCTTCAACCGAATCGAGGCCTTCACCAATCCGGCTGAAGCGATCACATCCGAAACAGGCAAGCTTCTCGTGCCGGCGATGATTCTCCACAACTTCAATTTTTCCAGCGTCACTCGATTCTGAAGTTTGCCCGCCCTGAGCGGTCAACCTAGCGTCAGTGTGTTGACTCCGTGAGAGAGCCAGGATACACAAGAGTGGGGGGAACATAGATGTGCATGGCAAAGTGGTGCCTTATGGCGGTGCTGGGCGCGAGTCTGTTGGGTGCCGGCTTCAACATCGCGGGAACTTCTAGGCAAGAGGACCTTGGACGAGGGATCGTGCGAGGCACGCTGGGGGCACAACCAACCGGCGATGTGAGGATCTCAATACCAGCGCGTACCCTTTCTTTTAAAGGCCAAGTGACGGCGGTAGAGGGTGTGGCCTATGCGCTTCAGGAAGTCAGTGGCATCGAGCGGCGCGTGGTGCATGACAAAAATACTCGAATCGATCGACCAGCTCACGTCGGGGATCGGATCGAAGCCTTCGCGGATGACAGAGGCTGCGCAGTCCTTATTCGGAACATTGATCAAGACGAACGATTTCGGTAGACCAAAATGGCATCGGAGTTGGGCAACGTATAAGACGAATCCGAGTCAGGAGAGAATGGATGTTCACAACGCTCTTGATTATAGGTATGACTTGTTGGGCTTCGATATTCTCATCGGCGGAAGCCGCGCCTGCCGATCAGGATGACGCTCCACCGCTCTTCGACAATCTGGGCTCCCACCACCATCCCATCACCACCACATCAGAACAGGCCCAACGGTATTTCGATCAGGGACTCCGACTCGTTTATGCCTTCAACCACGAAGAAGCGATCCGGTCGTTTGTGGCTGCGATCCAACAGGATCCGCAGGCGGCTATGCCCTATTGGGGAATTGCGCTGGCGCTCGGCCCCAACATCAATAGTGCGATGGGAAAGAAAGCCGAACATCGCGCCATCGAGATGGTCCAGAAGGCTCGACGACTGGTAGACCGCGCCGTTCCCGTGGAGCAAGCCTACATCGAGGCATTGGCCACACGATACGTAAGCCGAAAGGCGTCCAAGCGCAAAGGACTCGATGAGGCCTACGCGAAGGCCATGCGATCGGTGGTGCAGCGATTCCCCGAGGATGATGATGCGGCCACGCTGTTTGCGGAGGCGTTGATGGATTTGCGACCCTGGGATTTTTGGAAACCGGATGGGCGACCGCAGCCAGGCACAGACGAGATCGTCACCACGCTGGAGTCCGTGCTCGCACGAAACCCCGATCACCCGGGAGCCTGCCACTACTACCTGCACGCGATCGAGGCGTCATTACAACCGGAACTGGCCTTGCCTTGCGCGGAGCGGCTGCCGGGTCTTATGCCGGGGGCTGGCCATCTCGTTCATATGCCCGCCCACATTTACATGCGGATCGGAAAGTACCACGAAGCGGTGGAACGGAATCAGCAGGCAGCCCACGTCGATGAACGGTACTTGGCCAGCCAACACCCAACCGGCGAGTATGCCGATGGCTATTACGCGCACAATCTCCATTTTCTCTGGGCGTCTCTGGTGATGGAGGGGCGCAATGTCGAAGCCATGAAGGCTGCTCGAGACTTGACAGCGACTATTACAGAGGAGGAGGCCCGCAAAGACCGCGGGAAGGAGCTCTACCTCCCAACGCCGATCTTTTCGATGATTCGATTCGGACGGTGGGAAGAGTTGCTCAGAGAGCCTCCACCGCCCAAGGGATTGCGTTTGATGGAAGGAATGTGGAGGCTGGGGCGAGGGCTCGCCCTTGTTGCGACCAACCGGCTTCCTGGAGCTGAGGGTGAACACGTCGCTCTTGCCGGCCTCACGAAGCAGATCCGCCGGGATCGCACGACGGAAGAAAAGACCCAACGGGCGCTTCTCAAGATTGCTGAGCGGGTCTTGTCGGGAGAGATCGCTGTTCGTCGCCAGCGCTACGATGACGCGATTCGGCTGTTCGAGGA
>JBAREU010000306.1:0-7327 GCA_049796515.1 Solirubrobacterales bacterium | reverse complement strand
ACGCCGGCCCGGGCTGGTTCGCCGGCTACTGCTACCTCAACTCGGCCGCGGCGGCGGCACTCACCCTGCGCGACGGCGGTCTGGGGCCGGTCGGCATCCTCGACCTAGATTTGCACTACCCCAACGGGACGGCGGCGATCGTGGCGCGGATGAGCGACGCCAGCCTGCACTCGCTGCACGCCTGGCCGGTGACCAACGTCGTTGCCCAGACCGTGACCCCGAGCAGCGAGCGCGAACGCGTTGTCGAGTTCACCGGCAGCCCCGACGCGGCGACCTACCTCGACGCGGTCGCCCGCTCGGTCGAGTCGCTCGCCGCCGACTCAGAGTCGCTCGTCGTCTCGCTCGGCTACGACACGGTGGCGGGCGATCCGCACGGGAACTGGAGCTTCTCGCCGACGATCTTCGCCCAGATCGGCCGCCTACTGGCGGCTTCGGGGCTGCCGGTCTGCGTCGTCCAGGAGGGCGGCTACGCCCTGCACACGCTGGCCGCCTGCAGCTACGCCTTCGCCGCCGGCCTACTCGACGAGGCGGTGGTGCCCGTATGAGCCAGAACGGGCTCGAGCCCTACCGCCGTCGCCTCGACGGGCTCGATGACGAGATCGCCCGCCTGCTCGGCGAGCGCTTCGAGGTCTGCCGCGAGATCGCCCGCTACAAGCTCGCCCACGAGATCCCGATGATGCAGCCCCACCGGGTCACCGCGGTGCGCGAGCGCTACCTGGCACGGGGCGAGGAGGCGAAGCTGCCGGCGGAGTTCGCCGCCGACCTCTTCGAGCTGTTGATCGCCGCCACCTGCAAGGAGGAGGACGAGCTGATGGCGGCGCTGGAGACTTCCTCAGAGGGCGGGGACGCATGAGGGGGGACGGGAAGAGATACGTCCGGGGAGCCGGGGGGCGCAGGGAGCTGCCCCCCGGCCCGCGGATGCCCAGCGCCCTGCAGGCGGTCGGCTGGGCGCGGCGGCCCTACCCGTTGATGAAACGCTGCCAGGAGCGCTACGGCGACCTCTTCACGCTGCGCATCCTGCACTCGGGCACGTGGGTCTTCCTCTGCGACCCAGCCGACGTCAAAAAGATCTTCACCGCGCCGGCGGGAACGCTCGGCGTCGCCCTCGCCAACCCACTGCTGGAGCCGGTGCTGGGCTCGCACTCGGTGATGCTGCTGGAAGAGCCGGCGCACATGACCCGCCGCCGCCTGATGCTGCCGCCGTTCCACGGCCAGCGGATGGGGGCAGACACCGAGATGATGGTCGAGGCGACGCGCGAGGAGATCGCCCGCTGGCCGGTCGGCGAGCCCTTCGAGCTCTGGCCGCACATGCAGGCGATCACCCAGGAGGTGATCATGCGCTCGGTCTTCGGCCCCGACAACGCCGACCGGCTGGGACGCCTGCGAACCCTGCTGCACGAGCTGACGCGGGCACTCAACGATCCGAACCGGCTGAACTCGGCGGCGGCGTTCGGGCCGCGCTGGCTCTCCCGCAACGGCGGCTTCCGCGCGGCGATGGCGCCGGTCGAAGCGGCGCTGCTGGAGGAGGTCGACCGGCGGCGGCGCGCCGGCGAGAACGGGCGCAAGGACATCGTCTCGATCCTGATCGACGCCCGCTACGAGGACGGCTCGCCGCTGAGTGAGAAGGACCTGCGCGACGAACTGATGACGCTGCTCACCGACGGCCCGACCTCCTCCTCGCTGGCCTGGGTGTTTGAGCGCCTGCTGCGCCACCCGGAAAAGCTGCAACGCCTGCAGGCAGAGGTCCTGGCGGACGAGGAGGACACCTACATGGATGCCGTGGTGAAGGAGACGCTGCGGCTCTGCCCGCCGGTGCCGGTCGTCGTCCGCCGCCTGCTCAAGCCGATGGAGCTGGGCGGCTACGCGCTGCCCGCGGGCACGACCGTCGCCCCCTGCGTCTACCTGATCCACCGCAACGAGGAGATCTACCCCAACCCGCGCCACTTCCTGCCCGAGCGCTTCCTCGACAGCCCGCCCGGCACCTACACCTGGATCCCGTTTGGCGGCGGCACGCGCCGCTGCCTCGCCGCGAGCTACGCCGAACTGGAGATGAAGCGGGTGCTGCGCACGGTGCTCGGCGAGGTCGAGCTGCGCCCCGCCGACACCAATTCCGAGCGGGCGCGACGCAGCGCGATCTCGTTCAGCCCCGACAAGCGAGGCCGCGTCATCGCCGAACCCCGCACCCCCGCCCCCCCTCCCCGTGCCGCCGAGCCATGGCAGCCGAGTCCGATCTACTCGTAGTCGGCGCCGGCGCCAAGGCCGCCGGCCTCGCGACCAAGGTGCACGCCTTCAACAGCCTCGGTCTGGGGCCGGTCTCGCTGCGAATCGTCGAGGGGACCGAGGTCGCCGCCTCGTGGAAGGGCCGCAACGGGATGACCTCGGGCGAGGAGCCGCTGGCGGTTACGCCGATCAAGGACGTCGGCTTCCCCTACCAGAGCTTCCGCGAGTTCGGCGAGGCCGGCGAGGCAATCGACGACCAGGTGATGCGCTTCTCCTGGCAGCGCTACATGGTCTCGCGGCGGCGCTACGCACGCTGGATCGACGCCGGCTCGCCCTCTGTGCGCCACCGCGACTACGGCGAGTACCTGACCTGGGTCCTCTCGCGGGCGAGCGAGGGAATCGACCACGTCGCCGGTCGGGTGACCCAGGTCTCACTCGAGGAGGGTGAACGCTGGGCGGTCGAGGTCGAGGGAGCAAACGGCGGCGAGTCGCGGTTCACGGCGCGGGCACTGGTGCTGACCGGCCCCGGCGTCCACCGCGCCTTCCCGCACGAGCCGGGCATCGCCTCGCGGGTCTTTCACTGCGACAGCAGGCGCGAGGAGTTCGCCCAGCTGCCGGGGGAGAGCGCCTGCGACGTGGCGATCGTCGGTGGCGGCGAGAGCGCCCTGAGCTGCATGATGTTCCTGCGCGGCTTCCGACCCAGATCGCGCTTCACCGTCTACACGCCGATGCTGCCGATGAGCCGCGGCGAGAGCTTCCTCGAGAACCGCGTCTTCTCCAACCCCGACGAGGTCGAATGGACGGCGCTCGACCAGACCACGCGCCGCGACTTCGTCAAGCACTCCGACCGCGGCGTCTTCGACCCCCCCAGCCTGGCGGCGATCGCCTACGACGACCGCTGTCGCTTCGTCACCGGCCGCATCGTCGACGTCGACGCGGCTCGCAGTGGCGTCGGCGTGCGCCTGCGGCACGAGTCGCCGGAAGGGGTCGCTCATCCCGAGCACGACTACGTCGTCAACTGCACCGGCTTCGACCTGCTGGCGCAGTTGCGCGACCTTTTCCCGGCGGACACGCGGGCTGAGATCGAGGGGCGCGTCGGCCAGCTCTGGGACACCCCGGCGGGAACCGAGGTACCGATCGGTCGCCACCTCGAGCTGCGGGGGATGGAGCCGAGGCTGCAGATCCCGGGCCTCGCCGGGCTCAGCCAGGGCCCCGGGTTCGCCAACCTCGGGGCCCTCGGCCTGCTTGCCAACCGGGTGCTGCAGCCGCTGCTGGAGGACCGCGCGGTAACTCCTGAGCGAGATCATGCGTCTGCAAACACTTGACATCATTTTACTGATCGAATAGGGTCGCGAGATGACGGTTGGCACTGGCGGGCGGGGGTACCGCGGGGTGGTTGCACTGCTGGTCGCCGCGCTCGCGACGACGCTGCTGATCAGTGGCTGCGGGGGCGGGGACGCCTCGGGGGAGTCGGCCAGCTTCGACGGCAGCGGCTACCCGAACACCGATCTCGCCAACACGCGCAACGTCGGTGGACCGATCGACTCGTCAACGGTGGACGAACTAGAGGTCGCCTGGACCGTGCCGCTCACCGCCGAAAGCGCCTTCGGTGCGTACGCCTCCTCACCGATCATCAGCAAAGGGGTCGTCTACTCGCAGGACCTCGCCTCCAACGTGCAGGCGATCGAGGTCGAGAGCGGCGACATCCTCTGGGAGAAAAAATACGAATCGCCCGACCACGGGCCGAATGGCCTCGTCGTCCAGGACGGGCTGGTGTTCGGGGCGACCTCGACCGCGGCCTTCGCCCTCGATCAGGAAACGGGCAAACAGGTCTGGGCGGTGACCCTGATCCGCAACGAAAAAGAGGGCATCGACATGGCCCCCGGCTACAACGATGGCACCGTTTACGTCTCGACGGTGCCAGTCAACGTGGGCGAATTCTACGGCCCTGGGGGGGTCGGAATCCTCTGGGCGCTGGACGGGAAAACCGGCAAGAAACTGTGGCACTTCGACACCGTGCCGAAAGGACTCTGGGGCAAACCCGAGGTCAACTCGGGCGGCGGCCTCTGGTACACGCCCGCGTTCGACGACAAAGGCTCGATGTACTTCGGCCTCGGCAACCCGGGCCCGTTCCCGGGGACCGAAAGCGAACCGTGGGGCTCAAGCCGGCCCGGGCCGAACCTCTACTCGGACTCGATGGTCAAGATGGACGCGAAGACGGGGAAGATGGACTGGTACTACCAGGTCACCCCCCACGCTCTCTACGACTGGGACTTCCAGAACCCGCCGATACTGGAGAAGGCCGGCGGCCGGGAACTCGTGATCGGCGCGGGCAAGTCCGGCATTGTCATCGCCTTTGACGCCAAATCCGGCAAACCGGTCTGGAAACAGGCGGTCGGCAGACACAACGGCCACGACGACGACGGCCTGCTGGCGATGCGCGGTGAAACCTCGAAGCTGAAACTGCCCGCGCTCGTCTATCCGGGCTCGCTGGGCGGTGTGATCTCACCGATGGCCAGTGACGGCAAAAACGTCTACGTGGCGGTGATCAATGGGCCGCTGGAAGTCATCTCGCAGACCGAACGCCAGGAACCGGGGCCGCTGAACGGCGAACTCATCGCGCTCGACCTGAAAAAAGGATCGCTGCAGTGGAAACACGAATTCGCCACCTCACCCTCGTTTGGCTTCACCACCGTCGCCAACGACCTGGTCTTCACGACCACCTACGACGGCAAAGTCCAGGCCTTCGATACGAGCTCCGGACGGCTCACCTGGCAGATCGAACTCCCGGCCGGCACCAACTCCGGCGTGGCGATCGAGGGCGACACGATGATCGCCCCGGCTGGCCTTGCCGCCGCCGAAGGCCAGACGCCGCAGATCGTCGCCTACCGCCTCGGCGGCTGACTTCTTCTACCGGGCGCCACCCCCTACCCTCTGGGTGATGCCCACGACCGAGCAACCGACCGAGGCCGGCCCCGTCGCGCGGGCCTACTTCGAGGCGGTCGCCGCCCAGGACCTGGACGCGATGGTGGATTTCTGGGAGCCCGGCGGGACCGGCGAGATCCACGGCCTGGTCGAGCTGCAGGCTCCCGATACCTACCGCGCCTGGTTCGCCAACCTCTTCGCTGCGTTCCCCGACTTCCGCTTCGAGGTCCTCGACGTCGTCGCCGAGGGGGAGCAGGCAGCGGTGCGCTGGCGCGCGACCGGCACCTTCAACGGCGACACCAAGTTCGAGGGCATGGAGCCCACCGGGGCGAAGGTCGACGTCACTGGCTGCGACCTGGTGACGATCCGCAACGGCAGGATCCAGCGTAACGAGGCCTACATGAACGGCTCCCAGATGGCACAGCAGATCGGCGCCCTGCCACCCGCCGGTTCGCTCGCCGAACGGGCGATGCTGGCGGCGCTCAACTTGAAGACCCGAGCGACGCGAGCGCTGCGCAGGCGCTGAGCTCTCGCCGTCTCCCGCTTTTCACACGGCGGGCAAGTCCTCGGCAAGCACCGGGGCGAGGGCCGTGCGCCGGTCCACGTCGAGCTTCTGGAAGACGTGGCGCATGTGCGTCTCGACCGTCTTCTGGGTGACGACGAGGGAGTGGGCGATCTCGCGGTTGGTCTTGCCCGCGGCCGCCAGGCGGGCGACTCGCAGCTCGCTCGGCGTCAACGACTCGACACCAGAGAGCAGCGCCTTGCGGGGCCGCGCTCCCGTCACCTCCAGCTCGGTGCGGGCGCGCTCCTCGAGTGGGACGGCGCCGCAGCGGTGGGCGAGATCGAGCGCTTCGCGCAGGGGCTCGCGGGCCTCCTTGCGGCGGTTGGCCCGGCGCAGCGCTGCACCGAGGTCGGCAAGCGCCTCGGCGTGGTACAGGCGTGCCCTGGTGCCGGCGAGAATCTCGCTCGCCTCGTGCAGCAGGTCGATCCGCTCGGACCCCTCGCTGACCAGACCCTGGACGTGCAGCGTGAACCCGATCCCCCTCGACCCGCCCGCCATGCGGGCCAACCGCACCGCCTCAGCGGTGAGCCGACGCGCCTCCTCATGGTTGCCGAGCGCATCCTCTGCCAATGCGAGGCCAGTGCGCCAACCCAGCACCTCGGGGTTCGGGTAGGGCAACCAGCGCACCCGTTCGGCCGCGGCGAGGAAATCGTGCCTCGCCTCGGCGTGGCGACCGCTCGCTTGGCGCAGCTCGCCGCGGGCGGTCAACAGAAACGCTCCGGGGATGCCGGGACCGGGCTCGCGTCCGCGCCAAACGCGGTCGAGCAGCTCCTGGGCCGCGGTGGAGTCGCCTTGCGCCAGCAGGATCTTCAACGACGCGGCAAGCCAGCCGGTGAGCTGAACCCGCAGATCGGGCGGCTCGAATCGAACGGCAGCCTCGGCATCGACCTGGGCGCCGCGCAGGTCTCCGTCCGCGAAGCGGCAGGAGGCACGCACGCCGTGGGCGGCGGCGACGCTCGCCATCGTTCCGCGCCGCTTCGCCGCCTCCAGTCCCGCCGCGAAGTACTCCGGCGTCAGGTCTCCACGGTCGGCCAGGGTCTGCGCCCCAAACACGTGGTGCGCTGGCAGGCCGGCGAGTACGTCGGACTCATAGAGGGCGAGATCCGTGGTGGATCGCTCAGCTAGCTCCAGGGCCTGGTCCAGCCGTCCGAAACCGATCGCGTAGAGGAAGGCCAGCTGGCGGAGGACGAACCGACCCTCCCTGCTGGCGCCGTCAGGCCATGCCTCCGGCTCCGGGTGGAGGCCATCAGGGATCCGCTCCATGCCACTGATTAGCTGGACGAGCAGGTGCCCGCGCAGGAAGAGGCCGAGGCCCTTGTGGTCATCGCCGATCTCCGCCAGGGACTCTTCGACCAGCGCCGCGCCCTTGCCGCCGGAGGGACGGAAGGCCAACGAGATGGAGAGCTCGGTCGCGATCTCCGCTCGCACGACCGGATCGTCCACGGCGCCCCGCACGGCACGCAGCACCTCGATCCCCTCCGGGTCGTCTGCGCGGAGCAGAGCCACTCCCAGCTCGCGACTCACCGTGTGCCGGTCGCCCTTCGGCGGTGGCTCGCGCAGCGCCCGCCGCAGATAGCTGACGGCGGCTTCGGGGGCGCTGCGACCGAGTGCCTCGGCCGC